>JBJMLY010000101.1:0-15391 GCA_045805025.1 Cytophagaceae bacterium
AATAGATCAGTTTCGGATTGAACTGGTATCCAAATAAAGTATAGCCATCTACGATCTGGTTAAAGTATTCATTGTCCTTCTGGAACATGAAAATATTGGTGCCCAGGTAAAGCTTACGCGCATCGGATGAATCAATCTGATACCAGTCTTCAAAAGCCCGGTTGTTGAGCTGGGCGTTTGCAGGGGCAATAGTGAAGAGGCTAAGAGCTAAAATTAAATAGGGGTTGACAACTGACAGTTGACAATTGGTAAGAAAGATCTTATACTTTAAAATAGCAGACAACATTCGTAATTTATCAGCAATTTAAAGGAAATACATAAGAATCGGATGTTCAGTTGGGATATTGAAGAAAGATTGATCTATAAGCGAGCTCTATTTTGCTATTTTTTGTAGCAATTTTTCTCATTATTATTCTCAAAAGCGTAAAAAATAGGTCTGATTATTGAAAATGTTAATAAATATTTTAATTAGCCATGAAATATTCAATATATTGTATTTCAAATACTTATTATAACAAATAATTAATATTGTCAATTGCCGACTGGCAATCGTTAATTGATATGCTAATTTTTTTAGCAAATCTCTTGCTATTTGATTTTCAATGCGTAATTTTGTGCCACAACCTAAGCATACTGTCATGAACAAAAACTCAGAAAAATTCAAAGCTCTTCAGCTTACTATCGACAAACTGGAAAAGACCTATGGAAAAGGAACGGTCATGAAACTCAGCGATGAGAAAGTCATGGATGTACCGGCCATTTCTACCGGTTCACTCGGACTGGACCTTGCTCTTGGCATTGGCGGTATTCCCCGCGGCAGGATCATTGAAATATACGGACCTGAGTCGTCGGGAAAAACGACCTTAAGTATGCACTGCATTGCAGAGACTCAAAAGAGCGGCGGCATGGCAGCCTTTATTGATGCCGAGCACGCCTTTGACAAAAGCTATGCGGAAAAATTAGGCATCGACACAGAAAACCTGCTGATCTCCCAGCCGGACAATGGCGAGCAGGCTCTGGAAATTGCCGAGCATTTGATTCGCTCCGGCGCTATCGATATTATCGTAATTGACTCCGTAGCTGCCCTGGTTCCCAAAGCCGAAATAGAAGGCGAAATGGGCGAAAGCAAAATGGGCTTACAGGCCAGATTAATGTCACAGGCATTAAGAAAGCTTACCGGCACCATTAACAAAACCGGCTGCTGCTGTATCTTCATCAACCAGCTGAGAGAGAAGATCGGTGTCATGTTCGGCAATCCGGAAACAACTACTGGCGGTAATGCATTGAAATTCTATGCTTCGGTAAGACTGGATATCAGAAGGATCGGACAGATCAAGGAAGGCGCTGATAACATCATTGGCAACAGAACCAAAGTAAAAGTGGTGAAGAATAAAGTGGCTCCTCCTTTTAAAGTAATTGAATTTGACATTATGTACGGAGAAGGAATTTCCAAGATCGGCGAGATACTTGACCTGGGCGTGGAAATGAACATCATTCAGAAATCAGGTTCCTGGTTCGCTTATCAGGGCAATAAGCTCGGACAAGGACGCGATGCCGTAAAAGAATTGCTGCTTGACAATCCTGAAATGGCGGAGAAGATCGAAGCG
The DNA here is from genome assembly GCA_045805025.1 of Cytophagaceae bacterium. Lineage (GTDB taxonomy): Bacteria > Bacteroidota > Bacteroidia > Cytophagales > Cytophagaceae > DATMOV01. Next base: position 1,608 of record JBJMLY010000101.1, read on the forward strand.
GAGATCCGGTCAAAGATTAAGGGACTTGAGCTACCGATAGAAGAAGGAGATGAGGAAGATGAAAAACCGGCTAAAGCAGAAAAGGCCGAGAAACCCGAAAAAATCGAGAAGCCTGAAAAAAGCAAGATAAATTTAAACTAAGACAAGCCTCCTCTTGATTAGTTGAAAGCCGCTCTATGGAGCGGCTTTTTTTGTTCTCTTCATCAAAATTCCTGCTCATAACAATCACTCATTTCTACTTGTTATTAAAATGTGAAGGTATTTTCAAAATAATTGAAAATACAGAAGGGAGGAGGAAATGAAGAGGATATTAAAATACTGGATACGTTCGGGAGCTTTGCTTTGTATGCTCTTGCTTGGAACTGCAGCATTTTCGCAGACAGATGATCAGGCTTCAGCTAAAGGAAGAGCAAAAGATAAAATGCCGGTGATTGTACCCGAAAGCAATGACAGCATACCGGTCATCGACCGAATGAGCAAAGACCGGATGCCAACCATTAACCCTGATACAGCCGGAATACCAGCGCCCAAATCGCCCGTAATACGGAAGAAAAAAAGAGCGTATAAAAACCGCTACGAATATCCTTCATACGGAAACCATTTCAGGGATAACCGCATCGGCACGATGGTCGGACAATCGGACACCAGAAGAAAACAGAAAAAGCAGGTGGCGCCGCAATAGAGATCGCAAAATTTAAATCATAAAAAAAGCGCCGGCATTCGCCGGCGCTTTTTTTATGATAAGCTAACTAAAATCAGAAGTTGGCTGACTTCTTCGCAATTTTGGGAAGTTTAGTCTGCAGTTCTTTAAACAGAACGTCGGTTGCATCTTCGCACAAAGGCTGGATTTTCTCCGATTTCATAACAGGAATACCCGCTACGGCAGGCACCTTCTTAGTGGATTTTCCATATTCTCTTATCCTGAATACTTTGTTACAGCTTTTATCAAAAAGTTCAAAGGTAATATAAGCCGTAACACCTGCTGCAAGGCCCTGCATTCTAGGCTCAATCTCATAATCAAGTCTTACAAACATCACTCCGTCGGACGTATTGAAAATCTTCAGCATATTGCATTCGTCTCTTTTCTCATCCTTAAGCGTAGAACCAGCCGGGTAGGCAAAAACAAAATCCGGCACTACCGCATATTGCAGGCCGGCCAGCTTGTTAAAGCCTTTTGTGGTATCCCACAAAAATTTTGATTTATAGTCCTGATAGGCCTTGTTGCCGGTCACAAAAGATTTCTCTTCCAGCTTAAAAGGGAAATCTTTGGCAAACTCAGTGATAAAACGCGTGTACGCTTTTTCAACGGTAGGCTGCAGATTAAAGTTAGGGTCATTCATGAGTGACTCCGTAACTGTTCCTAGCCCGGTTCCGCCTATTTTTTTATCGCAGTAGAATGTCACCAGGGCTACTTTTTTGTCTCCGGCAGCCTTCTCCGAGGACTTAAGAATAAAGGCCGACAGCAGAAAAACGAAGCCGGTCAGAACTAATAATGGTAATTTGAAATTTTTCATAAAAATTGTGTGGGTTAAAAATGTAAAACGAATTAACGCAAATAAAAAGACAATAGCTTCTACATTGACACTATATTAACCTTATCGCTTCGGATCTGCTCAGAATGAAACTGAAAAATTAGTCGAGAGATCAATTCCGGTTCCATATTTAGGAACAATGAAGGCGGCAAGATTATCAGAGCTCAAACCGAATTTAACAACATGAGCAATATTCAGGGAGAAAAATGCACCTCCGGTAAATTTGTTATAGCCTCCCATGGACAGACACGCTCCTGCATCAAAAAATTTGTGAAAGTCATGATTGTATCCCACGCTTACAAAAGGTCTTGTCGTGGCTCCCGGCATATTGTTGAGTCCCTGGATATAGGTCAGGAACAAGGCATTATCCACGTACTCTCTGTCTTTTTTATCTTTCCTGGAAGTTTTGAATTCCACCTCCAGAGAGATTTTTGTATCCAGGGGCATTCTGAATGTTCCACCGGTGGTTGTATTAGGAGTAAAAACTTTCTGAAGTGAGTCTCCGCTGGATCCTCCGCCGAAGAAGCCTTCTACCGCCATTCCATCGTAATGAACGCTTCCTGTCTTCTGGTAATTGGTCGTATTCTTGTTGTAATAGATCGAACCGATATTAAGCACGCTGGCTACGACCTCCAGGTATTTGCTGAGATACATAGTGGCACCAAGATCCACTCCATATCCTTTGCCATTATACTTAAACGGAGAAAAGCCTTTCAGTCCGGAAGTATTCACATTGTAGTCAAAATTAAGATCGATGTATCTTCCCTGCGCATCGGTAGTCATGGTAGCATCGCCTTTAGGCATATACAGCGCGCCCATACCCTGCATAAACTTTCCGCGGACCCCTACACGCATTCCGAACTCCTGATTTCCGAAAAGAGGAAAAGCTGTCCCTACTACGTATTCACGCCGATATTGAGCATTGGCCATCAAGGGACCAAGATCTACGGTTTGTCCGGCAAATTGCTTGTTCCCTTTCAGGGCAAGCTTCATAAAGTTGTCGGAATAAATCAGGTTTGCCGCGAATTTATCGACGATGGAAACACTGATGTCGTATTTCTTTTCGCTCTTGGTTTTATATTGAAAAGCCAGTCCTATTACCTGAAAATCCTGCCCTACTCCGAAAATATTCTTTTTATCCAGCTTCCCGATCATGGTATTGATATTGGAGTCCGTAATCGTACCGCTGTTATAAATGCTGTTGGCTGTTTTATAATCGAAGGCCGAATTTCCCATCCATAGGTTATAATTAAAACCTATTTGCACATGCTTGGAGCCAAGATCCAGCTCTGAAGGCTGGTAGCGTGAAGAGTTAAGGTCATTATGGTTGCAGTACGTGGTACCGATATTATTCTGGGCAAATACAGAGCAGCTCAACAGAATAAGTAAAAATGATAGAAATCTTTTCATAGTCTTATTTATTGAGCTTTATCTGAAGGTCTCCTACAATCTGTGATTTTAAAAGCAAACTATTTGCAATGGTCGCATTGGGCGGGGTCAAAAGCTGCATTTTGCTATAAGCAAAATAGGCTTTATTCAGGTTGTCAAGCTTGGTATTATTGACAGAGGTTACAAACTGACTTTCATGAGGAACGCCTCCGCTCGCCGAATCGATCAGCACAGTCGTGTCAAAAAGAGAATCGAGCACGATACTTTTGGTTGCATCCAGAAGGTACACCTGCATGTTAAAGCGCAGAGGAAGATCGTTGGTCACAAACGTAGTGAAAGTACCGGCCACAGAAGTTGACTGCACACCTGTTCCCGTAATTCTGAAGTCTGAGGTATCGGCAATAAGAAACGAATTGGAATTGCTGAGTGTAATGGTATTTACCAGAACGTTATCCAGAAATATTTCCATGGTAAGTCGCCTGCTTGGATCAATAGTGACCACACCACCACTTCCATTCGAGGAGAAATTCTGTACGCTGAGCTGTAAGTCCGACCCAATATTTTTGTTCGCCATGTCGGTAATGGGCGATGTATAAACCCCTCCCAGCCTGCTTATAGCCGGCAGCGTCTGAGTGATAATATTCCCCGACGCATCGTTAATAAGAATTTTCGCTCCGGCTTTTATATCTATTTCCAATCCGTCGGTGATTTTAAAATAAAGATTGCCGCTGGCCATGTTCGCGCTTTTAAATGCCGATGTCAGGTTAAGTGCGTAGGGGCCCATATTCACAGGGCCAAAGGCTGGAATGGTCGTTGGCACTCCAGGTGTCGGAATTCCGAAATCGGAAAGACTAAGGCTTTTGCTGGCATAGAGATTTTCAATATGGGCGATATTCTGGATATTCAGATCCGCTTTGACAATCGGCCCTATAAAATCCATTTCCCAAGCAGGCACTACCTGCTTGTCAGGATTAAAATTACAGGCAAAAAGAGCAAGCAGACACCAGAAAATATTCTTTTTCAGGAGATGCATGAAGTAGGTTGTTTAGGATAAAACTTCGGATTCAGTCGGTTAAGATAAAAATTTATAGTGAATAAAACGGAAAAAATTGTATTGGGTTGTCAAACTTACCTCTGACGTTTTCATCTTGAAAATTTTTCCGGCTGAATTGGAAACAATTCTTATCTTTGCAGTCTTTATTTCAAACGTATTATTTATTTAATACCGTAATATTAAATATGAAACTATCAGAATTTAAATTTACCCTGCCTGCAGACCTGCTGGCCTCTTACCCAAAAGAAAATCGTGACGAATCAAGAATGATGGTGGTGAACCGCGCCAAGGGCACCATTGAGCACAGAGTTTTCAAAGACATTGTAGACTATTTTGACGACGGCGATGTATTCGTCATCAACAACACCAAGGTATTCCCTGCCCGTCTGTACGGAAACAAGGAAAAGACAGGGGCAAAAATCGAAGTGTTCCTGCTGAGAGAACTGAATGCGGAAGCCCATCTGTGGGATGTACTGGTGGATCCTGCCAGAAAAATCAGAGTAGGCAACAAATTATACTTCGGCGACGGAGACCTGGTGGCGGAAGTCATTGACAACACCACTTCCAGAGGAAGAACCATCCGTTTTCTTTTTGACGGAACCGATGAAGAGTTTTACAAAACCATCGACACACTAGGCGAAACTCCGCTTCCAAAATATATTAAGAGAAAGTCAGAGCCTTCCGACAGAGAGAGATACCAGACCATTTATGCGGAGCATGTGGGCGCGGTAGCCGCACCGACTGCCGGACTGCATTTTACGAAGCAGGTCATCAAGAAACTTGAGATTAAAGGAGTGACGGTCGCTCCCGTAACCCTGCACGTAGGATTGGGAACTTTCCGCGCTGTGGATGTGGAAGACCTGACTAAGCATAAGATGGATTCGGAGAATTTCAATGTTCCGAACACCACAGCCAGTACTGTCAATAAAGCACTTGATAATAAGAAAAGAGTAGTTTGCGTGGGAACAACTTCCATGAGAGCCCTTGAATCATCCACTTCAGCGAATGGCCGGTTAAAGCCGAACCAGGGTTGGACAGATAAGTTCATCTTCCCTCCTTACGATTTTAAAATCGCAAACGCGCTGATTACCAACTTCCATATGCCCGAGTCAACACTTCTGATGATGACCTGCGCCTTCGGCGGTTTCGATCTGATCATGAAAGCATACAAACAAGCCATTAAGGAGAAATACAGGTTCTTCAGCTATGGTGATGTGATGCTCATTATATAATGTTCAATGTTGAATGTTGAATTTTAAATTATATTGGCATAAAAGTCATTTAACATTTAGAATTTAACATTCAACATTACCATGACTCTCCAAAAATATGCCCTCATCGTTGCCGGTGGCAGCGGCAGCCGGATGAACTCGGAGCTCCCGAAGCAATTCATCCCTATAGCAGGTGTCCCAATCCTGATCCATACCTTAAAAAAATTCATTGATTATTCGTCCGACATCCGGATCATCCTTGTACTCCCTGAACAGGAAATTGCCAACTGGGAGCTTATTGCCAGCAGGCACTTTTTAAAAAATGCTCCCGAGATTGTCAGCGGAGGCTCGAGCCGCTATCAGTCAGTGAAGAACGGATTATCCTGTATTAAAGAAAAAGAAGCCTTGGTGGCTATACACGATGGCGTAAGACCCTTTGTAAGCAGGCTGATCATTCATGAAAGCTTTATCAACGCGGAGCAATACGGAAATGCCATTACGGCCATGCCCTTAAAAGATTCCATACGAAAGGTAGAAGGCGAAAAAAGCAAGTCTGCCGATCGTTCTGCCTTCCGGCTGATCCAGACCCCTCAGACCTTTAAGCTAAGCGTGATAAAAAAAGCCTACGAAATTCCTGAAAGGTCTTCCTTCACCGACGATGCCAGCGTCGCTGAGTTTTCGGGAGAACAGATCAGGCTGATTGAAGGAAGCTATTCAAACATTAAGATCACTACGCCGGAAGATCTGGCGCTGTCTGAAGCGATACTCAAGACTTTTGTTTTTTGATTTTTGGCTTTGCAGCACGGACACAAAAAAGCGGTTAAACAGTTCTTTGCCGTTTAACCGCCTGTTAAAATCAGAAGATTTTTTATTATTCCTCTTTAAATTCTGATCAATACTCGTCTTCGTTGAAGAAAAAGTCATCCTTGGTGGGATAATCAGGCCAGATTTCCTCAATGCTTTCATAAGGCTGTCCGTCATCTTCAAGCTCCTGAAGATTTTCAACCACCTCCATGGGAGCCCCTGAACGTATAGAGAAGTCGATCAATTCATCTTTGGTCGCCGGCCAGGGCGCATCCTCTAAATAAGAGGCTAATTCTAAAGTCCAGTACATAGGCATTCAATACTTAATTTTCCGCAAAAATAATCTAATATTTAACAATACAAATTTTTTTTATACACAATCCCGAATCTGCATTTGTGAGCTAGAAACGAAAACGAGCCCCGAAAGTTCCGATTTGCCGCCAGAACAGCATGGTTTCCACTCTCCGCATGCTGAGCTTTGCCCTTTTTTTCCCATCTTTGCAGGCTATTCATATAAATAAACAGGTATGAGCCAGGAAATAATATTCTCTATGTCAGGGGTAGGAAAGATCTTCCCGCCCAAAAAACAGGTTTTAAAAAATATCTATCTCTCCTTCTTCTACGGAGCCAAGATTGGAGTACTCGGATTGAATGGTTCGGGTAAATCATCTCTTTTAAAGATCATTGCCGGAGTCGACAAGGATTTTCTCGGAGAAGTAGCCTTTTCTTCGGGTTACACTGTAGGCCTTCTCGAACAGGAGCCCAAACTGGATCCCACCAAGACCGTCAAGGAAATTGTAGAAGAAGGCGCACAGGAGATCGTGGATCTGCTGAAAGAATTCGAAGACATCAACATGAAATTCGCTGAGCCCATGAGCGACGATGCCATGACCAAGCTCATCGAAAGACAAGGCGCCGTGCAGGAAAAGCTGGATGCCGTCAATGCCTGGGAACTGGACAACAAGCTCGAAAGAGCGATGGACGCTCTCAGATGCCCGCCTCCAGAAGCTAAAATTGCCAACCTGTCGGGCGGAGAAAAGAGAAGAGTAGCCCTTTGCAGGCTTTTATTAAAAGAACCCGATGTGCTGCTGCTCGATGAGCCTACCAACCACCTCGATGCCGAATCGGTAAACTGGCTGGAGCAGCATTTACAGCAATATAAAGGAACCGTGATCGCCGTAACCCACGACCGGTACTTCCTCGATAACGTGGCAGGCTGGATTCTCGAGCTGGACCGCGGAGAAGGTATTCCGTGGAAAGGAAATTATTCTTCCTGGCTGGAGCAAAAGCACCAGAGACTTGCCAAAGAAGAAAAGACCGAATCCAAGAGACAAAAAACCTTGCAGCGCGAGCTGGAGTGGGTACGTATGGCCCCCAAGGCTCGTCATGCCAAGTCAAAGGCCCGTATCAGCGCGTATGAAAAATTATTAGGCGAAGAGGCAAGACAGAAGGAAGAGAAGCTGGAACTGTTCATCCCGCCCGGACAAAGACTCGGAGCGAAAGTGATCGAGGCCAAAGGCGTATCAAAATCGTACGGAGACAAGCTTCTTTTTGAAAACCTGAGTTTCTCTCTGCCGCAAGGTGGCATCGTCGGTGTAATCGGACCGAACGGGGCAGGTAAAACAACCTTATTCCGCCTTATTACCGGACAGGTGAAGCCAGACTCCGGAACGTTTGAAGTCGGTGAAACAGTAGAGCTTGGATACCTGGATCAGGAACATCATCAGCTGGATCCGAATAAAACCGTGTTTGAGCTGATTACTGGTGGCACCGAGCAGATGATGCTGGGTAAAACCCAGATCAACTCCCGCGCCTATGTGAGCAAATTCAACCTTTCCGGTTCCGACCAGGAGAAAAAAGTGGGCGTGCTTTCAGGCGGTGAACGAAACAGGGTACACCTGGCCATGACGCTGAAAATGGGCGCCAACTTATTGCTGCTCGATGAGCCTACCAACGACCTGGACGTAAACACGCTCAGAGCGCTGGAAGAAGGACTGGAAAATTTTGCCGGCTGCGCGGTAGTCATCAGCCACGACCGCTGGTTCCTGGACAGAATTGCCACGCACATCCTTGCCTTTGAAGGAGATTCGCAGGTCGTTTATTTCGAAGGCAACTTCAGCGACTACGAAGAGAACCGCAAGAAGCGCCAGGGAGATGTAGAGCCGAAGAGGATCCGGTATAAGAAGCTGGTATAATAGTGCTTTGTGCTGAGTGCATTGTGCTTAGGTATATGGAGGCAATAATTTCTTATTGCCTCCGTTTTTTTTACAAACCAAATCCTATTTTTTATGATCAGAACTATTCTACTCTCCATGTGTCTTGTTGTATCCGGCCTATCCATGGCCCAGACAGCCTCCGATGAAAAAAAATCAATTCATGTAACAGGCAGCGCGGAAATGGAAATCATTCCTGATGAAATTTATTATACCATCGTACTGCAGGAATACATGAACAAGGATAAGCAGAAAGTCGATATCGAAAAGATGGAAAAAGAATTGCAGGCATCGGTTTCAGGAGCCGGTATCGCGAAAGAAAATCTTCAGATCGAAAATGTATTCGGACAGCAATGGGTCTATAAAAAAAGAAAGCAGCATGATTTCCTGGCCAGCAAAAGATATGTCATTAAACTATCTGACCTTTCTAGAATCGATGGCATCCTTGACAAAATCGATGCACAGGGAATTGACCAGGCTTATGTGAGCCGATACTCTCATTCGAAAATTGAACAGTACCGAAAAGACCTCAAGATCCAGGCGATCAAAAATGCGAAAGAGAAAGCAAAATATCTTCTGGAGGCAATCGGAGAGCAATTGGGAGAAGCGACTTATATACAGGAAATAAACAGCGGCACTCCTCTTGTCTGGGATTTAAATCCCACCTATCAGTATGCCTCTAATTCAAGTTCAGGTTTAGCCTACAACAGTGAAGCAGGCTTTGATGCAGGTATTCTTAACTTTAAAACCATAGAATTACGATTTGAAATAAATGTCACTTTTAAAATAAAATAATTAAAAAAAATTATAAAGATTAATAGGGAGTTTGAGGTGCCAATTGCGCACCTCAAACTTTCAAATAAAGGATGTAAAGCTCAACCCTCTGCTTCCTGAGGCCATGAGATCTAGTGCTTGCAATCTTCATGCGCCACTGAGTTATTTTTCATTTCTTTCACTTCCTCCTCTGTAAAACTGGCATCAAGCGAGCTTAGATCCGGCTGTCCGGCATCGACCCAGCAGGTGTACCAGAAGTCTCCCACCATTTTCACCGAAGCCCTCATCTGCCTTTGTACCTGCCCGGCCAGCATAGCGTGATACTCCTCCGAATATTCCCTGGAATACACTTTCACCGGCTTCCCTCCCCTTTCCTCAAAAGAATATTTTTTATCTTCCTCGTATTTTGCATTCAGGAATTTTTCAAAAATTAATACGCTGTCAACCGCAGCATGTGAACGATAGACCGCGTTCCATGCTGCTGTCTGCGGAGAATTGAGATAGCTGGCCTTGCCTGTATAAAAATCATACCCGTTAAAAAATAATTCGGGAAGTCTTGATTCCCAGAAGCCATGAATGCCATGTTGGTTACTGAGCTGTCCGTTATAATTTCTTGTCGTATGCAGCGGTACATTGGCATCGGCGATGTAATGGCCTATATCCGCCGAGAGTCTTAGAATTCTTTTAGCATCCTTTTGAATAAAGGCTTCGGTGAGCTCGTGCTTCATCAGTATGATATACCAGGGAACAATGCCGTGGGCATTCAGACTGTCTTCGCTGAATTTGGCGACAGCTTCTTTCCAGTATTTGGGGATTGAAGAGATACTGTCGCCGTATTCGTCCAGGTCGATGTAATGACGCGGCGCCTCTTCTTTGATGGCGTAACGCCGCTTATCGGGATTTACGGCATTTTCGGTGATGAAGACAATGTGCTTCTTGTAAAAGGCCGACATGGCCGGAGGCAGTGTGAAGACGGCCAGCTTATTGATCTGCTGATGCCCAAAGAAGCCCCAGGCCTGGACAATAAGAGGCAGGGCTAAAAAAATAGCCGAGATAACAATTTTTCTTTCCATAGCTGAACGACATGCAACCCTGGTTGGAAATTGCCTGTCTTGTTTAAAAAATAATATTATGAAAAAATTCTGAATTCAGCGATTAACAGAAACAGAATTGCCTATGATCCATGTAGTAGTGTGATTATAGTAAGTTAAAGGCGGCCCTGGTCAGCCGCTTTTAACTTTTTAAAACTTAAACAAAAATCAGATTTATTGAGGTATCTTTACGTAAGAGTTTAACACTTAATTGATTAAGAAAAGCACAGAAGCGAGCAACCTTCTCAGGACTTTGCCTGTCTGTTCTGTGACTCCTGGCGTAGCCTTGCAATAAATGACTGATCTGGATCAAATTCTTTCGGGGTGCAAGAACAATAATCCAAAAGCCCAACAGCTGTTGTATAGCCGCTTTGCTTATAAAACCATGGGCATTTGTCTGCGATACTGCAAAAGCCGGATGGAAGCCGAAGATGTGTTGCAGGAGGCCTTCATAAAAATATTTCAGAAAATTTCGGAGTTCAGAGGGGATGGTTCTTTGGAGGGCTGGGTAAAAAGAATTGTAGTTACGACGGCTATTAATTATTACCATGCCAACAAAAAGAGAAATGCCGACGCCAATATTGAAGATTACCCGGAAACAGCTTTTGAGCAAAATGAAGCCATCAGCAATTTGAGCAGCGAAGAGCTGCTGGCTTTGGTCGGACAACTACCAGAAGGATATAAAATGGTTCTGAACCTATATGCCATTGAGGGCTATGCTCATAAAGAAATTGCGGAGATGCTGGGAATCTCTGAAGGAACATCAAAATCACAACTGTCCAGAGCGCGCAGCATGCTCGCAGGATTTATGGTAAAAAAAAAGGCAATGATGTATGCAGGAAGATGATATAAACGATATCGACCGCCTTCTGCGCGAAAAATTCGAAAATTTCGGAAGCGAACCTTCTCCGGAATTATGGAAGAAGATTGCCGAAAAAATACCTCAGCAGGGGAAAGATAAAAAACCTCCATTCCCATGGCTGGGCATGATGAGTATTCTTTTAATCATCGGGGCGATCGGCACGGGAATCTATTTTTATTATTCAGGTTTAAAGAATGAGGAAGATGCGGTGGCAGTCAACGGCAATGTACAAAATAGCAACAATCAAAATACCGGCATCAGTGAACAGAGCAATGCTGCAACCGGAATACAAAACAAAGTCTCTGTTAATAATGACTCTGGTACTCATTCCAAAAATAACCTGATAGCTTCCAACTCTATTTCTGCGGACCAGAATAAGGACGTGGCAAACTCCGGCCAGGCGAATCAGACACAAAAAGATAAAACTACGAAGACTCTAGTTTCAAATGTTGCAGCTGGCCCAGGCGGAAATTCCGATGATCAGAATAAAGGAAAAGACAAAGACGACAAAACGATCAAATTACAAAATTCCACTACCGCTGACGCAAATTCAACAGCCAACGGAAACCACAACAGCAATTCTGCTACAACGTCAGGCTACACGAATTCTTCCAAAAACGCTTCTGGAACCAGCAATCAGCAGCCAACCACTCTTGGTCAGAACCTGCATAATGATCCTGCGCCCGACGCGAATAGCAGCGGCACTAAAACTGGATCGGATTCCGATAAGTCAAAAAATAAGATCAGCGATCCCGGCAACAATACCAGAGCCGGTATCCCTGATCTTGTTTCCAACAATCAAAACACCTCTTCAGGCAATACTTCATCTTCAGCAAGAAAAAATCCCCTGGATTCAGGCATGCATAAGTCCGCCGATCCTGCTATCACTCCAAACAACTCCGCTGCTTCAGACGATCAATCCTTTTCCAAAACTCCTGACCCGGCACTAAACAGTCCGCAGAATTCTTCGAACGATACGACCCGGCATAACATGGCATCGGATAGCATCCCTAAAGATTCAACCCTAGCAGCAAAAGACAGTACCATCATTGGCGGCGACAGCTCTCAGGTCAAAAAGGAGAAAAAGAAGCTGGCTGAAAAATTTGCTTTGAGCCTGAGTATCACTCCCCTGGCTATGCTGAATAACCCTGATTCCCATTACCATCCTCAGTTCAATTATATGCCAAGCCTGGCTATGCATTACCAGGTTTCTCCGAAAATTTCGATAAGTGCCGGACTAAGCATCCTGAACATCCGGAATAAACTCCTTTCCTCTTACCAGGAAACAAGCATTTATTACACCTATGATCCTCTGGATAGTATGCACCAAAATCCCCAGCCTCATAAAACGATTATTGATAATAAAGTCAGCGCCAGAAACCACTATTCCTATATCGGGATCCCGGTAATGGCCAGATACCAGGGCAAAGGAGAAAAGCTTTATTTCTCGCTTTCACTGGGATTAAGTCCGATGTTTATTACGAAGGTCAGGGAAACTTATGTGACGGAAAGAGGCGGCTTTATTTCAGAAAAGTCAAGCTTCAACTCATTCAATATGAGCGGAATGATTAATTGCGGAATTCATTACCGGATAAGCCGACGACTGATACTTTTTGCCGAACCCGGCCTGCGCTATATGATGAAAAATGTGCACAAACAGCAGAATTTCGGGATTTCGAAGCCTTTATTCCTTGGAATTGAAACCGGTATCAAGATTTTATTCTAGTGTAATTTGCCTGTTATCTGGAAAATAATTACCTTTGCAATCCTTAAAAGAAATACAAACGGAATTTTAATAAGATGGCAAATCACAAATCATCATTAAAGAGAATCAGAGCGAACGACGCGAAAGCAGAAAGAAACAGGTATCAGTTAAAGACTACCCGTACTTTTATCAAGAAGCTGAAAACCAGCACTGATAAAAAAGAAGCTGAAACTCTTTTGAAAGAAGTTACTTCCATGATCGATAAGCTTGCAAAAAAGAATATCATTCATAAAAACAATGCGGCACATAAGAAATCAAAACTTACCAAGCTGGTTGCCGGAATCAGTGCTACAAAAGCAACTGCTACTGCTACTGCTACTACCAAGCCTGCCGCTAAAACTGCGAAGACTCCTGCCGCTAAGTAATTAATCTCATTCAATCATATTTAAAAAAGCCTGTCTTAACCGACAGGCTTTTTTATTATCCGGCTTTTTGCTTTTTTTAATCTTTAATCAGCTAAACTATGGAACCAGCTATCAAAAACCTCAAAATCTCCCAATGGGCGGAAGAAGACCGGCCCCGGGAAAAGTTACTACTCAAAGGCAGGGCTGCGCTCAGCGATGCAGAACTTATCGGAATACTAATCGGCTCGGGGACCATTTCAGAGAGCGCGGTGGACCTTGCCAGAGCCATTCTCAGTAAATCCGGAAATGACCTGAATGAGCTCGCCAGACTTTCTGTAAAGGATCTTCAGAAATTTAAGGGCATTGGCGAAGCAAAAGCTATTTCCATCATCAGTGCGCTGGAGCTTGGCCGCAGAAGAAAAGAGCAGGAACCCGGAAAACGGGTGAAAATCGGCTGTTCTGCCGACATTTATCAATTGATGATGCCGGAGCTCCTGGACCTGGACCATGAAGAATTCTGGATCGTACTCCTGAACAGAGCCAATTTCGTGATCAAAAAAGAAGCGATCAGCTCAGGAGGCGTATCGGGCACTATTGCCGATCCGAAAATCATTTTCAAGCATGCCCTGGAGAACCTTGCCAGTGCCATGATCCTGGTACACAACCATCCATCGGGCAATACAAAACCCAGTGAAGCGGACCTTGAACTGACAAAAAAAATAAAATATGCCGGCGCCCTTCTGGA
>JBJMLY010000102.1:0-3602 GCA_045805025.1 Cytophagaceae bacterium
ACACCATCGCTTCAAAAATCTCTAGGCGTCTGCCTTCTTTTTCAAAAGTTTTGATTCCAGGTAAAAAATAAAGGGATTACGGAAAGTGATCAGCAAAAGGAAAAAGGGAAGATATCCGACTTTATAACGGACGAGTCCGCCCCAGTTAGGAGAAGCGATAGGCAAGAGAAAAGCCAGAGCCATAATGTATACCAGCAGGACGGTAAGAATAAGGCCATTGGCAAATACCGGCCTTTTTATGAAGCAGTAGATGAGGCTTGATAAAAAGAAAATCAGAACCAGCATATTTTCCAGCACCGGTCCATATCCTGATAAAATCCTGACGTCCCCCGGCCAGGGTCTGAATAAACCTGCAGTCAGAGCCTTGGGAAATTGCGCCAGCAAAGATGCCCAATTCTCGTTAAGTCCGGAAAACCGGATTGCATTAAATTCATTCGAACTCTCCAGAGTAAGTTGATAGTTTTCCAGCAGCACCTTCAGAAAAGCATTCAAATTTAGCTGAGGCACCAGCAGAGTGCCTGATAACGCAATAACCCCAAATAAAGTAAGAAATGTACCGATCTCAGCAAAAGGTCTTGCCCCGACAGCCATCTGCCGGTGATATATTTTGTAGGTTACAGCAAGACTAATAAGAGCGGGGAGAAGGACGATGAAATAGTAATACTTGATATAAAAAACCGCAAGGGCCGCGAGCATCATAAAAAGCCATACTGGAAATGCGAATTTTCTCTTTTCATAGAGCGAGGACAGGACGAATGAAACCAGCAGGCCAAGAGCTCCCATCAAAATACTCTCCTTCATTATACCGGCACTCCAGAATACGACTGAGGGAAAGAACAGAAAGCTGATCAGGACTGACAGATAGGGTGTTTTAAAAATGCGCACAATGGAGTTGGCCAGAGAATACATACCCAGAAAACTGAATAAGGACAAATACATTCCTGTTACCCAGTAATTGTTGAGACTGAAAATATTAATAAGAGAAAGTATTTTCGCAAAGATCAGAGCTCTGGGCGCTTTACTCATGGGATCGCCGAGATAGGCATCCAGATCAGGCGTATTGGTAAAAAAATAATCGAAATAAATTTCCGGCTTCTCCCACAAAAGATCATTCAGAAGAACAGACTTGTGAAAAAGAGTCCACGTATCTCCTTTCCCATCATAAACCCATAAATAAACCAGACCCACCGAAACTCCGGCAATCACTTTAAAGAAGAGCGCGGGATAATAAAATCTTCGCAATGGCTGATCTTTCGTTTTCCGGGCAAAGAAAAAAGAGAGAAAGATCAGAACAGGAATATTCATTAAAAATGAAAGCCAGAACATCAGGTGACTGTTTTTACAATACTGGTACCGATGTTACAATTTAAACAATTTTTCTTCCTGCAGTAATTGTTATATAATTCCAGTGCCGCCTGCGAATCGAAGGCGTTGCTGATTTCAAGCCCATGAGAACCCAATAAAGAGATGATCTTATTGCTTTCGGCCGGAAAAAATTCAAGGATATCAAGCGCTTTCTGCATAAACACTTGTTCATCTTTTTCTTTCGAGTAAGAGACCATTAAGGGCACCAGACTGTTGATGGTGAGGTTTTCGATGCTGGATTTTCCCAGCATCCCTGCTCCGCATTCTACTTCTTTATCAAAAATATAATGCCTGGACCAGTAATCGGAGGTTTTTATTCTGAAGAAAGAATAAATATCCTTGGGAGCTTCAAGCTGAATAATGGAAGAAAAAAGAGAAGATTCCCGGCTGATCAGAGAAGCAAATTCTGCAATTCTTACCGATGGAAAATTGGCCGGCCTGGTTCGAAGGAATTTCCATTCGCTGGCATCGAGTTTACTGTCTGCAATTGAGTATTTATGAGACAGAAATTCATATTCCTTCTTCAGCTGACAAGGATATTCGTCCTCGTAGTTTTTATCCAGTAGTCCCGACTGACCAAAGAGCAAGGCCTCTAACTTAAAAATATTTTGCCTGTGCCTGGAAATAATTTTATAAGGAAGGCCGGTGCTAAGCCTGAAAAAAGGTTCGCTGTTCACTTTAAATCCGAAATTCCGGGCCAGGATCTGATAGGCCGTTTCCTCCCAGTCATTTTTATTCCGGATCAGCAGCTCCTTTACTTCCCCGGCTTTACGGCTGAGCCTTTTAAACAAAGCATTTTCCTTGGCAGAAACCTGAGTAATCCTTTCTATATCCCGCAGGTAGGAAGAGCATGGAATTGTTTCCGGACTATTCACGAGCCTGGAGTATTTAAGAATGAGCTCCTGCGAAATTCTGCCTTGCAATTCGATGGTAGGAATAAGAGTGCCGTCGCGACGCACAATTTCCTTATCATGCTTATATACAACATGAAGGATAACATTGCTGTATGCCTGATCATCCTGATGGTGATGCAGGAACCAGTCGGAAGACTGCTTATGAACCTCTACATTGCCGATCCACTCAATTCCGCCGATCCTGATCCGCGCATTAAGGAAGTCAGGGCCTGCGTCCGTATTCATGGTGCCGGGATGTAAAATTTCAATAGGTTCCTGCTGATTGCTGAGCAGATCTTTTTTGGCAAAATACTGCAACGACCATATAAAATGGAGGAAGGATTCTTTCATAGCTAGCTGGTTTTAGTTGTTAGTTGTCTGTTGTTGGTTGCTGGTTAGAGAGAGTAAAAATAAAATAAAAATAGTTTCCTGGTCAAGAGGAGGATCCAGACAGCGATGGTTTATTCTTATACAAACAACAGCTTATCAACCAGCAACTAAATATTTATCAAGGTAAGTGGCCATTTCTTCCTGCAGAAGCTTTGCTTCACGCGCAGCCGCGGCGGCAAAGTCTTTTCCGGAAGAAGCGTAGATAATGCCTCTGGAAGAATTTACCAGAAGCCCGCATTTCTTATTCATGCCGTATTTTGAAACTTCTTCCAGGCTTCCGCCCTGAGCTCCGACACCCGGGACCAGGAGAAAATTGTCTGGGGCCATACTGCGGATCTGCTCAAGCATCTGCGCCTTGGTTGCTCCCACTACGTACATGATCTGTGAAGCATCCCCCCAGGTTTTACTCAGACGGATGACTTCCATATAGAGCTCTTCGTGATTGGCCTGCTTCAGCATCTGAAAATCCTTGCTGCCTTCGTTGGAAGTCAGAGCCAGAATGATGACTGTTTTATCCTTGAATTCCAGGAATGGTTTCACCGAATCTTCTCCCATATAAGGAGCTACCGTAATGGAATCGAACTTCATGGTCTCAAAAAATGCCCGGGCATAAAGTCCTGAAGTATTTCCTATATCGCCCCGCTTGGCATCCGCAATGGTAAAAAGTTCTTTGGGGATATATTCCAGGGTTTTTGCAAGACTATCCCAGCCTCTGGAACCAAGTGCTTCATAAAAAGCCGTATTGGGCTTATAGGCCACGGCATATTGATGCGTGGCATCGATAATCTGCTTGTTGAATTCAAAAACAGGGTCTTTGGATTTTAAAAGCTGTGCAGGGATCTTTTTAAGATCCGTGTCGAGCCCCACGCAGAGGTATGATTTTTTTAAAATAATCTGCTGAAATATATTTTCCTGTGTCATATAAAAAAAAGAAAAGACGTGAGGTTCTCACGT
>JBJMLY010000103.1:0-3707 GCA_045805025.1 Cytophagaceae bacterium
CTGAGCAGGGTGGGATTGAAATTGAGTACCCTCGTCAAATAATAAATGGAGCTGTCGTAATGCTTTCCTTTTGAGATCTCAAAGCCGTAATAATAACGTGAAGCTGCAGATTCTTTTGTACTCAACCCGACTGTTCCCTGTACAATTATTCCTTCGGGAATATCTTCGTTGGCCCCGAACCGGAAGATGAACTCATCTTTATAGTATTTGCTTAATGAAAAGCCAACACTGGCCAGGTAAAGACCCGAACCGCTGTATATTTTTCCAGTGTCAACAGCTAAAGGCGGACGATCCTGGTAGGTGCTTCCCGCATACCTGCCTGCAAGAATAAAATTGCTGAATCTCCTGTTGAGCTTTTTTGTTACCGGCAAAGCAAAGCTCCGTGCTAACCAGGTATCATACGTATAGAAATTAACGGCATAGCGCTTGGCAAGAAGATCCGAGCTGTCTTCTTTCACATAATAATCCCAGGTCCTGCCGCCGGAAAGGCCTCCGGCCCATTTCGATAAAGCCGAATAAAAAGGGCGGTCGAAAGATGCATTGACATCTGTAAGATCTTTAGTGGTTTTATAATTAAGAGTAGAGGAAATATAGGTATTCCACATATTCCCGACCTGGTAGTTTCCCCTGAGCTCGTATTCTCTGTTGGAAATATTATAGGAGGCATATTGCCCGTAAGCCTGCCCGAGCCCGAGAAGGTTCCTGTCTCTCAAAGTTACTTCGGCGGAAACAGGCGTTGCTCCAAAAGGCGCATCAACTGTCCATTTGTCCTGCACCACCACCTTTACATCCACGCTATCACCGCTGCTATCCGCCGGCAATATATAGATACGCGCATCGTTAATATAATGCGCGTTCCTTAAAAGCCTTTCGGATTCACTGATCTTCGCCGGATCAATTTTGTCAGATCTTTTAAATAACAAAAGGTTATTTATTATTCTGCGCCTTGTCTTTATGTGGTAATGGTTCCCTAATTTCTGCACACTGCTTATATCGGCTCTTGTTGTATCGTTTACGGAATAACCAAAGGGATCGTAGACCTCCGTAATTATTCTCCGGATGATCTTGTCTTTGTACCGCAGGTTAGGGTCCTCCGTCTTTTGCTTGTCGGAGAGCGGCTTGCTCTCATAATGTTCGGGCGCCGGGTCAGTAAAAACAGCATGGTACAGCAGGGTGGTCAATTTGTTCCTGTACGCCAGATCCCGGATCTTTTTATAGATCCGGATCGTATCCCTTTCCTGGGCCTTTACCTTACCTCCATGTAAGCTAATGCAAAAAAGGAAAACAGGAAAAATTATTGCAGCGCCACTTCTCAACATGTAAGTCAGTTTTTATACATGCGAAACGGTATGCCGGGAAGAGATGACCGCTACTTCTTTTTCACCAGGAATGCTCCACCTATCAGGGCCAGCACGAACAAGACGAGAAAAATAAAAAACAGTATTTTCGAAATATCTGCAGCGCCCTCAGCAATATTGGTAAAACCAAATATTGCCGCAATGATCGCTACCACCAGAAATATAAATGCCCAACGTAACATGATGTATAGTTTTAATTTATCAGACCTGAGAAAAATCAATGCCACTTCGCCATAGCTCCTGTTGCCAAAGAGAATAAGTGAAATTTAAAAAAGGGGGTGTGGAAAAAAATCCCCGGTCGGTGTGCAGAAATACACAATTATCGTTTTATTCCAGCATGGAAAGCTCAAATTCGCACCAGGAAGAGAGCCTGAGCAAAAGCGCCTGATTCTCGCCCGAACAGTAATTGAGGAGCAAGCGGAGATTTTTTAAAGCCTGTTCCACAAGGTCGCTCTTATCCTTTTTACGGGACTCGGAATTCAGCATTCCTGCTACGATCCTTTTTTCTTCCTCACAATATCTCTTTACAAGTGAATTGGTGAGCTTATTAACCGTGGTAAGGATCCCATTAACGGTTGGGTCCCTCCGGATTCCCATAGGAATAGAGAATACTTTAGTATATTTTTCCCGGATCACAATACTTTCGCGCAGAACGGCGGGAAAGCTGCGGTGCCGGCGCTCCAGATCACTCAGCTTCTGCACCATTGGCATCAGCAGGGTCAATGTAATAGGAAGATTCCTTGGATTCTGGGAACTGTCCAGCCTCCCGACAAGCAGGAGTATATTGGTAAGATGATCCGACACGATTGATCGGATATCATTTATCTCTACCGGATTTTCTGCATTTAAACTCACCGTATTGTTGCCTGGCTGAACAGTTGGCTTCATATTTCTGCTCCTTTTATAACAGCTATTTATTATACAATTCCAATCTGTTTTGAACAAGACAACTGTAAAATAAAAAACTGATAGCTGTTGTACATACAACTTTCAAACCATACCGGTAAATACGGGTTATATAATTTTAGCCAGTATGTATGAAGAATTTATTCTTCTTTCATGCGCATGTTTGCGGTCATGCACCATTGCAATTCTTTCATGAAGGCGGCAGCTTTTTTATCCGTTGACTCTTTATCGAGCGGAACTCCATTTTCTTCAAAATGATCCTGGACCTTTGGAACGGGGAACATTGCAGGAATTGTCCATGCCTTCATCTTCCAAAGCGTGAACTGAAGGCTCACAAGCACTTGCTGTCCGCCAAAATCTCCTGATGAAACCGTACATATTCCTATTGGCTTTTTGTACCATTCATCATAAAGCAGGTCCACAACATTTTTTAAGCTTGCCGGATATCCACCGTTATATTCGGGCGTAACAATAATGATCCCGTCTGCGGATCTTATTTTTGCGGAAAATTTCTTCGCGGATTCTGAAGGATCATCCTGGTATTTCAGGCGTTCGTTGAACAAGGGAAAATCCCATTCATTAAGATCAACGATCTCTACTACGGCCAGCTTATGCTCTGATATGTAATTACTGAAATAAAGAGCAAGCCGGTGACTCCGGCGCCCGGTGCGAACACTCGCAGATAGGATGACGATATTTTGCATGAGTTCTTTTTACGAACAAATATAAGACAGTTGACTTCTCCGGGCGCTACATTATAGCTATGAGGCCAGAATTATCAGTGAGCGGTTCCTTAATCAAGTGTGTTTCCGGTTCTTTTTCTGTTTGTGCTTCGCTTCCGCCTCATCAATGGAATGAGAAATATGAAGATTCGCTTCCTTCATCGCAAGGGCTGCAAGCTTTGCATAATAATTATGCAGGACGATGAGCTCCTCTTCCGTCATATCCTCAATATTTACCATGCGGTTGCTGGCCAATTCGCTGGCGGCCACCAATTCATTCAGCTTAAGCTGGATCGCCATTGAATCCTTATTCTGCGTTTTCTGAATAAGGAA
The DNA here is from genome assembly GCA_045805025.1 of Cytophagaceae bacterium. GTDB lineage: Bacteria > Bacteroidota > Bacteroidia > Cytophagales > Cytophagaceae > DATMOV01. The sequence continues at coordinate 3,320 of JBJMLY010000103.1, forward strand.
AACCATAAGGAATGTAATGATCGTTGTTCCTGTATTGATAACGAGCTGCCAGGTATCTGAATAATGGAATATAGGACCGGTGATCAGCCATCCGAGAATAAGAATAACAGCGGACATAAAAGCTGCGGTACTTCCTGTAGCCCTTGTGGCCCTGGATGCAAACGCTTCGAAAAAAGAATGCCCGTGCGCGTTCCGGACCTCTTCCTTAATTTCTTTTTGATTTTCTTTCATAGTTTAAATATTGAAACAATCGTACCAGTTGTCATGACTTTAATTACGATTGAAGGTTTGTTAAATAAATTGATCGCCGGGATCCGGATAATTGAACGAAGATAGAAAAATATAAGGCTTAGCCCTAAGGTAATTCTTGACTTTTTACTACTTTAGC
>JBJMLY010000104.1:0-8250 GCA_045805025.1 Cytophagaceae bacterium
AAATGTCCTCTTTTGATATCAAGAGAAGTATCTGCATAGACCTTGGTCATATAGCGACCATAGATCGGAAGAGCCAGCCTTGCGCCTTCCCCCAATTCAGAAGTACGGAAATGGATGCAGCGGTCTTCTCCCCCGACCCACATTCCTGCAACGTGATTTCGGGTAATACCCATAAACCAGCCATCCGAATGATTGGAAGTCGTTCCCGTTTTACCTCCGATCTCATTGCCTCTGAAGATGTCAAATTCAAACAGCGCCTGGGATGTGCCACCTCGCTCTTCCGTCCCTCCTTTAAGCATATGTACCATGGTGTAGGCCGTTTGTTCGCTCAAAGCTTCTTTCCTTTTAGGAATAACTTCCAGCAGCACATTTCCATGACTGTCTTCTATTCTGGAAATAAAATAAGGCTCTATCCAGATACCGGAGTTCACAAAGGCGCTGTATGCGGCTGTCATCTCTGACACCGAAACATCGCTTGAGCCGAGACATAAGGAAGGCACCGGCTCGAGCGGACTTGAAATACCTAGTTTCTTGGCATATTTGATTACTTCGTTAATTCCTACAATACGCATCATATGTGCCGCAATAGAATTGATGGAACGAGCCATCGCCTGCCTCATGGTCATGGAGTCACCGGTAAATACCCAATCAGCATTCCTGGGAGACCATCTCTTCTTCACTCCCTTTTCTTCGTAAGTAAATGTGATCGGCTCGTCCCTTAAAAGAAAACAGGGAGAATATCCCTTTTCAACCGCCGCAGTATATACAAAGGGCTTAAACGCAGATCCGGGTTGTCTTTTACCTTGCTTCACGTGATCGTATTTAAAGTGCTCAAAATTGATGCCGCCCACCCAAGCCTTAATTGCACCACTGAAGGGATCCATAGACATAAATCCGGCGTGCAGAAAATGCTTGTAGTATTTCAGCGAATCCATGGGACTCATCACGGTATCAATATCACCGTCCCAGGAAAAAATTCTCATGGGTACTGGTGTGTTCATGATAATCTTAATCGAGTCGTGTCCTTCTCCGAATTTTGCCTTCAGCTCTTTATACGTATCCGTTTTCTTGGCTGCATCTTCCAGGAAACCCGGGATCTCTTTCTTGTTTTCATAGATCCAAGGATTCTTACCCTTCCAGTGATCGAAAAATTTCTTCTGGATCCCTTTCATATGTTCGGCAACAGCTTCTTCCGCATACAACTGTATCCGAGAATCAATCGTGGTATAGATCTTTAATCCGTCGGTATAAAGATCCTTACCATTTGCCTTACACCAGTTATTGATGAAGCTGTTCACATAGCCTCTGAAATAGGTAGCATTACCCTGGTTCTGATTTTCGACGCTGTATTTAAGTCCGAGCGGAAGTTTTTTGAGAGAATCAGCCTGTGCGCTGGTCAGAATTTTATTTTCCTGCATGAGCGTCAGCACCACATTCCTTCTTTCCAAAGCCCTGTCGGGGTGAAACTTGGGACTATAAGTTGTCGTTGCTTTGAGAATACCCACCAGAGTTGCGGCCTGCTGGATATTGAGGCTATCGGGATGTGTGCTGAAAAAAGTTTCCGAAGCTACTTTAATACCATAAGCGCTGCTGCCGAAATCAACTGTATTGAGGTACATGTTGATGATCTCTTCTTTGGAATAGGCCTTTTCCAGCTGTATGGCCATCATCCATTCTTTTGCTTTAATAATAAGGACATTTACGCCGGGCACATATCCAAGTATACCGCGACTTCCCTGTGAACGAGTTTTAAAAAGGTTTTTAGCAAGTTGCTGCGTAAGCGTGCTGGAACCCCGCTGGTCACCTTTAAGCATATACCAGAAAATCGCGAAGAAGCCCTTCAGGTCTATTCCGGAGTGTTCGTAGAAACGAACGTCTTCGGTAGCAACAAGGGCGTTGATGACATTAGGAGATATCTCATCGTATTCGACCGGGCTTCTGTTCTCCTTGAAATATTTTCCGAGCAGCACATTGTCGGCCGAATATATTTCCGAAGCCATTTCACTTTTAGGGTTTTCAAGATCCTCCATTCCCGGCATTCCACCGAAGAGCCAGAGGAAATTCATTTGTAGAGCAGCGATAAACAGAAAGAGACTGAGTAGAATTATCCTGAAAATATTCCAGCTTTTTCTTGCTATCTTATAATATTTATTTTCCTGTTCTGATGATTCTGCCATGATGCCTTCACTCACAAAATTCAAATAATTTGAGATTAACTGGAAGCTACTGCTGTTCGATCACCACGTAAACGTCTTCCGTTTTCTTTTTCATCCGGTAAGATTCCCGGGCAAATTTTTCCAGTTTCTGCGGGTTGCTCAGCAAAGCCTGACGCTCCTGCTGCACCTCCTGGATTTTGGATTCATAATATGCTTTTTCTTCTCTCAGGTCGCTCAGTTTTCTACTCATTCTATACTGACTTATCAGATCGTTGGAGTCAAAGAAAAGCATCCATACAACCAGGACAACTCCTGAAATGAAATAAAAGCTTTTGGCGAATAAGGGGACGTTGAAACGCATATCGTTTTATATACTATAAAAATAATTTTTTTTCGGGATAAAAAAAAGGCCTCTCATCTCTGAGAGGCCTTTTCGTGCTATTAAAGGAGCTTTCCGGGGAAGAAGGCTGATTCGCCCAGTTCCTCTTCGATCCGAAGCAATTGGTTGTATTTTGACATTCTGTCTGATCTTGAGCAGGATCCTGTCTTGATCTGACCGCAGTTTAAGGCAACTGCCAGGTCAGCGATTGTATTATCTTCAGTCTCACCTGAACGGTGCGACATTACACTCTTATAAGAATTTCTCTTAGCAAGATTTACCGCATCGATGGTTTCTGTTAAAGACCCGATCTGATTCACTTTAACAAGAATAGAGTTTGCAATGCCTTTATCGATACCTTCCTGAAGCCTCTTTACATTGGTTACGAAAAGGTCGTCACCCACCAGCTGAGTCTTTTTGCCGGCAAGGTTGGTAAGCTCTTTCCATCCATCCCAGTCGTCTTCAGCCATACCATCTTCAATAGAAATGATCGGATACCTCTTAGCCCAGTCGGCCCAGAAATTAGCCATTTGGGAAGAGGTAAGCTTATCGCCTGTTGATTTCTTAAAATGATACATCTTCGTCTGCGAATCGTAGAATTCAGAAGCAGCAGCGTCCAGAGCGATGAACACATCTTCTCCGGGTCTGTAACCTGCCGCTTCGATTGCCTGAAGAATGATTTTTAAGCCTTCTTCGTTTGAAGGAATATTCGGAGCAAAACCTCCTTCATCGCCTACATTGGTAGACATTTTCTTTGACTTCAGAACTTTCGCCAGGTTATGGAAAATTTCAGAACCCATTCTCATCGCTTCGGCAAAACTCTTGGCGCCTGTTGGCATAACCATGAATTCCTGGAAATCGATAGAGTTGTCGGCATGACTTCCTCCGTTCAGAATGTTCATCATAGGTACAGGAAGCGTATTGGCACTTACTCCCCCTACATATCTGTATAAAGGCATTCCAAGCTCATTGGCGGCAGCCTTGGCAAGCGCAAGAGAAACGCCAAGTATAGCGTTGGCTCCCAACTTACCTTTGTTCGGAGTGCCATCAAGCTCGAGCATGATCTTGTCGATCATATTCTGCTCAAATACAGACATACCGGTAAGCTCGTTGGCTATTTTCTCATTCACGTTCTCAACAGCCTTCAGAACGCCTTTACCCATGTATTTCGCTTTATCTCCATCTCTAAGCTCGACTGCTTCGTGACTTCCGGTGGATGCACCGGACGGCACAGCAGCTCTGCCAAGAGCCCCATTATCTGTGATGACATCTACTTCAACAGTAGGATTACCTCTCGAGTCAAAAATCTGACGCGCGGTTATTTGTTCGATCAAACCCATTTTGTGTTTATTTATATGAAAAATTTACTTTAAAAGCTTTATAAACTCATCAAAAAGATACCTTGAATCATGAGGTCCTGGCGATGATTCAGGATGGTACTGAACCGAAAAGGCCGGCTTATTCTTAATTCTGATTCCCTCCACTGTATTATCGTTAAGGTTCATATGAGTAACTTCAACATCCTTACTCTTCTGTACCTTCTCAGGATCTACCGCAAAGCCGTGGTTTTGTGAGGTGATTTCGCTCTTTCCTGACACCAGGTTTTTAACCGGATGGTTAAGTCCGCGGTGGCCGTGATGCATTTTATAGGTAGGTATTCCGCTGGCTTCTGCGAGGATCTGATGCCCGAGGCATATGCCAAACATAGGGGCATCGACTTTGAGAATATTTTTTACAGTAGCGATGGCATAATCGGTAGCCGCAGGGTCACCAGGACCGTTGGAAATGAAATAACCGGAAGGGTTCCATTTCTGCATTTCCTCGAAAGAGGTTTTTGCCGGAAATACTTTGCAGTAACAGCCCCGGTCGGTAAAATTTCTGAGAATGCTTTTCTTGATCCCGAGATCCAGAACTGCCACTTTATATTTCGACTTTTCATCTCCCAGAAAATAGGCTTCCTTGGTGCTGACCTGACTGGAAAGCTCAAGACCTTTCATGGAAGGGATCTTCTGAACTTCTTCCTTTAGTTTATTAATATCGGTGATTTCTGAGGATATGATGGCATTCATACCACCTTTGCTTCGAATGTGCCTTACCAGCTGACGGGTATCAATGTCGCTGATCCCGACTATACCCTGCTTTTCAAAATACTCCTGAAGTGAATTCTTGGAGGCTTTACGGGAATATGTTTCTGAAAAAGTCTTACAAACCAGCCCGCTGAATTTCACGGATTCGGACTCCTGTTCTTCATCCAGGACACCGTAGTTACCAATATGGGTAGTGGTATTGACGATGATCTGACCGAAATAGGAAGGATCTGTATAGATCTCCTGATAGCCGGTCATTCCTGTATTAAAGCAGATTTCACCTCTGGTAGTACCTGCTTTGCCAACTGAAGTACCTTTAAACCAGGTACCATCTTCTAACATAAGGTAAGCTGCAGGACGGAAGTGATATTTCATTGGTATACGTTTATGCAAAATAAAAAAAGGATTCGACAAAAGTCAAATCCTTCCTTGTTATGTGGATAAAGATTAATCCTGATTACTCTTTTTTCTTTCCTTTGTTCTCTTTCTTCTCAGAAGTCTTACCTTCTTCGGCCGGTTTAGCCTTAGATTCAGCTTTTGCCTCTGGTTTTGTCTTGGTTTCTGCTTTTACCTCAGTTTCCTGGGTTTCTGCTTCCACCTTAGATCCGCCTCTTCTGCTTCGTCTTGTTTTGCCCTTTCCTGCTGATTTTCCTTCTGATCCGTAAGTATCATTGTAATCTACCAGTTCAATGATGCACATGCTGGAATTATCCCCCAGTCTGGTGCCTGTTTTAAGAATTCTGGTATAACCTCCGGGACGATTAGCAATTTTGGCTGCTACGTCTCCGAAAAGTGCCTTCATAGAATCTTTATTCTGAAGGTAAGAGAATACAATTCTTCTTGAATGTGTCGAATCAGTCTTTGCTTTTGTTAAAAGAGGCTCAACATATTTTCTAAGCTCTTTTGCTTTGGCAAGGGTTGTAGAAATTCTTTTTTCCAGAATCAATGAAGAAGCCATGTTAGACAATAAAGCCTTTCTGTGATTTGATGTTCTTCCTAAATGATTGTGCTTTTTTCCGTGTCTCATAATTTTAATTATTGGTTGCAGCTGTTCGTTGTTAGCGATCAACTAACAACTTCATAACTATCAACTCTATTAGTCTTCTTCTAATTTATATTTTGCAAGATCCATTCCGAAGGTCAGATTTTTCTCAGCGATCAGCTGCTCAAGCTCTGCCAGCGATTTTTTACCGAAATTTCTGAACTTCATCATATCAGAGATATCAAGCGAAGCAAGATCTCCAAGTGTTTTGATGTCTGCTGCTTTCAGGCAGTTGTAAGCTCTAACTGAAAGATCAAGGTCTGTAAGCGGTGTCTTCAGAAGCTTGCGCATATGCAGCATTTCTTCGTCCACTGTTTCTTCTTCATCGGCTTTCACGCTTTCGAAGGTCATCGTCTGATCAGAGAAAAGCATGAAGTGCTTGATCAGGATATTCGCTGCGCCTTTCAGTGCATCTTCAGGATGGATAGATCCGTCAGTTTCGATATCCAGAATTAATTTCTCGTAGTCAGTCTTTTGCTCCACACGGGTGTTCTCAACGCTGTACTTTACATTCTTGATTGGTGTGAAGATCGCATCGATCGGAATGTATCCGAATACCTGTTCAGAAAGCTTATTTTCTTCGGCCGGAACGTAGCCTCTTCCTTTTTCAAGAGTCAGTTCGATATCGAAGCTCTTGGCGGAATCAAGGTGGCAGATCACGAAATCCGGATTTAATATCTGGTATGTTGAAGTGAACTTGGCGATATCTCCCGCTTTGAACACATCCTGTTTCTTAATTGAAATTACAATCTTACTATCATTCGCATCCGAAACTTTTTTAAACCTTACCATTTTAAGATTCAGGATAATTTCAGATACATCTTCCATGATACCTTCGATGGTAGAGAATTCATGCAATACTCCTGGTATTTTGATACCGGTGATCGCATACCCTTCAAGTGAAGAAAGTAAAATTCTTCTCAGGGCATTACCAATTGTTACTGCATATCCTTTTTCAAGGGGCTTGAATTCAAACAGACCATGAAAATCGTCTGCTTTCTCCATCACCACTTTTTCGGGCATTTGAAATGATAATATAGACATATATGATATTTGATTTAAATCAAAAACTCTGTAACACTATTTAGAATAAAGCTCGACGATCAGCTGTACCTGGATATTTTCAGGTATTTCATCTTTCTGAGGATAGTTCACAAACTTGCCAGATAAAGATGCTGAATCCCACTCGAACCATGCATATTTCTTTCCACCTCTGCTGGCCAGACTTTCAGTGATAGCCTCCAGAGATTTAGATTTTTCACGAACCGCGATCATATCACCTGGCAGTACGCTGTAAGAAGCAATGTTAACCACTGATCCGTTTACAGTGATATGCTTATGCAATACAAGCTGACGGGCAGCCCTTCTTGAAGGAGCAATACCAAGTCTGAAAACCACATTGTCAAGTCTTGATTCAAGGAACTTCAGGAGGTTTTCTCCTGTAATACCCTCTTTTCTTACGGCTTTCGCGAAGATGTTAGCGAATTGTCTTTCCAGTACACCATAGGTGTATTTGGCTTTTTGCTTTTCAGCTAACTGCACAGCATACTCTGACTGTTTTTTTCTTTTTCCTCTTCCGTGCATTCCGGGAGGATAGTTCTTTTTAGTCAGTGCTTTGCTAGCCCCGAATATCGGCTCATTGTATCTTCTCGCAATTTTGGTCTTTGGACCTGTATATCTTGCCATTGTATTAAATATGAATTTGAATTCTAAATTTTAAATCTTAATGAATGTCAATTTTTATTCTGATTAAAATTTAACATTCAGCATTTGCAATAATTAAACTCTTCTCTTCTTTGGAGGTCTGCAACCGTTGTGAGGGAGTGGAGTAACATCTTTAATGATGGTTACTTCAATTCCTGTATTTTGAATTGTTCTGATAGCAGACTCTCTTCCTGATCCAGGTCCTTTTACGAAAACTTCCACTTTCCTTAAACCAAGGTCATAAGCAGCCTGAGAACATTGCTGCGCTGCAACCTGCGCCGCATAAGGAGTATTTTTCTTTGATCCTTTAAAGCCCATCTTGCCTGCTGAAGCCCATGAAATCACCTGACCGGCATTATTGGTCATTGCTATGATGATGTTATTAAAAGAAGCTTTGATATGTGCCTGGCCAATAGCCTCGACAGCAACAACTCTTTTCTTGGCTTTATCTTTTCTCTTTTCGGTAGCCATAATCTATTTACTATTTAGTAACTTTTTTCTTGTTTGCAACTGTCTTACGCTTGCCTTTACGTGTGCGGCAATTGTTCTTCGTCTTCTGACCTCTTACCGGCAGACCTTTTCTGTGTCTCAGCCCTCTGTAGCAGCCAATATCCAGCAAACGCTTGATACTAAGCTGTACCTCAGATTTAAGAACACCTTCTACCTTATGTTGTGCGGAGATGATATTACGTATCGCTGTAGATTCGTCTTCAGACCATTCACTTACCTTTTTGTCCAGGTTAATGCCGGCTTGCTTCAAAATTTTCTGAGCTGATCTACGGCCTATTCCATATATATATGTTAAGCCTATTTCTCCGCGTTTGTGATCGGGTATATCTACCCCTGCAATTCTAGCCATATACTAAATTATTATCCTTGTCT
>JBJMLY010000105.1:0-5950 GCA_045805025.1 Cytophagaceae bacterium
ACCATTCTTTATAAACCCATCGCCCGTGACCGTGATATGGCTTTCTGCAAATTTCATGAACACGCGATCTTTACATTTATTTCCAGCAGCATCAATAACAAGCTTCAAACTTTCGATTACAACTACGGAAACATTAAAGGCCTTGAAAAGAACGGACGCTATGTCGATCATGTATTACTGAATTCCCTGAGCAGGCAGGATATTCTTCTGATTGCAGACAGCCTCAAAACCAGTCTTACCGATAAAGTCATCGAAGATGCTATTGCCCTGTGGCCTCAGGAAGTATACCAGAAAACCGGACCAGAAATCATTGCCAAGCTAAAATCCCGCCGGGATCATCTTCAGGAAGCCGCTAATCAGTTTTATGATCTGATATCGAAGGAAGTTATCATTACAGGAACAGATAAAATTGAAACAATCGAAATTATACGCACGGACGATCAACTCACGTCTGTGAGAATGATGGATGAAAATGCCCGTATCATGTACAGCAGAACTTTCCGAAGAGATGAAACGGAGAAAATCAAAGTCTTTGCTTTAAATGGTAACGACCAGATTACCCTGACAGGAACAGTAAGAAGAGGAATAGACATTGAAATTTACGGAGGTGAAGGAAATGACCTGATCGCCGATCATTCGCATGTAAAGGGGCATATGAACAAAACCAAGATCTACGATTCATCCCAGGGGAACCGGATTGAATTCGGAAAAGAATCTGAGGATAAAACTTCAGAAGATCCTTGCATTCTTGACTTCGACCGTGTGGGGGTAAGAAAACGCTGATTATTTCTGAGGAACTAAAGGCTGAAAAAAATCTTTCACGACCGTGTCAACGATCGAAGTGCTGATGGAACTCCATATATAGGTCAGAAAGTCATCTTCTGTTTTCCTTGTATAGGCTACCGGCACTGTTTTGGGAGCTTTCAGTTCATCATTCTTTTTATTCTTATCCTTATTGTCATTCTTAAGAACAAAATTAGCTACGTGAGAAAACAGGTGTTTTACCTTACCGGTTTTTTTCTCAACAATTTTGGCATTCAGGTCGTGGTATAAAAGCAGCATGTCTCCCGATGCCTTTCCGTTGACCACGTTGATATTGAAATTTTGAGCTTCAATTGTTCCGCTTTCCAGTCTCATTCCTCCATATTCCAGAAAGCTGTTGAAATATTTCCCTTCTATTTCGCCCAGGCTTCCGTTAACATGACAGTTGAACTGTGATGACATCAATGGGATCCGGATATCCAGCTTTAGCAGGCCTTTCCCCATAACCTTGGTCGACCCCTTCAGGATAGCCGGTGTTTTAATATTATTTTTCGCTTTATCATTGGTCAGATTCGAGATATTCAATGTCGTATTTTCAAAAGTCAGAATTCCCGGGTCTTTTACATCCGGCGACTGATCCTGATATTTGAAATATGCATTATTGATATTAAAATGCTCTATATTCAGATAGGTGGGAATGGATGAAATGAGTTCATTCGGCATTTGCCCCCCATAGGAGGCTTTCCGGGATTCCGCCGCCTCATTGTTAAAAATCTCTACCTTCATCTCATTGATGTCCATTTGTTTCATTGAAATACCCTTACCATATAAGAGACGATGGTAATCGATACCTTTCAGTTCAATGGACTTAATAAAGTCTTTGAAGTACATCTGTTCTCCCTTTTCAGAGGCATGAAGCTGCGCTATCACTACTCCTTTCAGATTCAGATCCGACTGTTCGGATGATGCATTCAGGGATTTAACCGATAGCTTCAGATTCTGCGAAGCGAGTTTTGCTTCCAGATCTGTTAAGCTGATCTGAAGGCTTTTCCAGTAATTCCCGTCTTTAAGCGTAACGGTATCAATCCGGATGCTATCCAGCGTAAGCATCAGGTTGGAAGCTTTCTGAAAAGAAGTGCCGTCCGCCGAAATAACCGTGGAGTTGAAATTTCCATTTACGATCATAAACCGGTCCATAAGAAAGGTATTGGCGATGTAACGGAAAGCCGTGGCCAGCATATCCATTTTTGAACCTGATTTGCCGGAAGTATCTGCCGATGTCTTTTTTGCTGTCATATGATATAGCAGATCAATAGAGGGGCCGTCGATCTTCATCGTTCCCAGGGATACTTTGTTCGCTTTAAAAAACAGGGAAAAATCGATGCCAGTCGTGGAAATCTCTTTAATGAACAGGTTGTAGTGATCTTTTACTTTTTGCTTTTCGGTAGGTTCCAGTTTAATTGAGCTGATGTTGAGCATGGAATCGGCGTAGGAACCTTTAATATGCCCGATTTGCAGCTTATACAACTGATCTGGTGTTGTCAATGTATAATTCCTCAGTCCGAAGTGTACATCGTTCGTATACAGAGCCTTATTGCTGGTACTGGTGTCAATTTCAATATTTTTCATATCCAGAAAAATACTGTCAGCGTTTTGTGTAGTGAGCCCTGTAGAACCCTGTACATCATAATGCAGAATTCCCTGCTTTACTCTTATCTCCTCAATTTTCAATGATCCTGCAAAGCTGGCGATAATGCCTGGTAATACATCCAGGAAGCTTTCCTTTCCAACCTTCAGTGTATCTTCAGGTGTTTTTGCTTTGAATGTAAATTCGGGCCGGTCAATATTGATACGTCCTACTTTCAAGGAACGGTTCAGGATAAAATTTTCCCACCAGATTCTGGAAACGCTCAATTCAGAAATGGTGATATTGATATCGGATAGATTAGCAGACGGATCTTCTTTTCTGAGCCTGGCCAGAACGGCTGTATCCTGAACGAGATGGACCTTTTCCATATAAAAAGCGCCTGTCCAGAATCGCAGGCCGAAATCGTCCATATGCATGGAATAAAGACCTCCTGAAGATTTATGCACCGACGTGATAATTTTATGTTTGACGAGAGGGGTCAGAAAGAAATGAACGAACATGTATATGGAAACAGCCAGAACAATAAGACCGCTTACTGACGCTGTCAATAACTTATGATTACGGGAGAATGTCAAAAAGACCGCGAAGTATTCTTTCATTATAAAAGTTCAACAGTATACTTAACCGGGAAATACCTAGGAGTGTTTAGGGCTTATCTCCTTTCTCCCTTATTAACTTTTTATAGATCCAGGCCGTTATTTTAAGAACAAGAGAGGAGGTTTAAAATGGAAAAATTAATGAAGGAAAGCTTCAGGTCATCGGAAAAGGAATCTGAAGCTAATCAGGAAGAAATAAAATATATAAAAGACCGCCTCGAAAATATCAGGAAAAGAAAAAAGGAATATCAGGAGATCCGCGCTAAGCTTCTGGAATCAATTTATTGAAGCTGATTTTCCATCATTGATAGACTTTCTTAAGCCGTTCAAGGATATCGTATACCGCCGGACAAACCGAAGAATTTTTCAAGGTAAGATCAAGGATCTGATGAAAGCGCTTCCTGTCGGTATGTGGATATTCACGGCAGGCATTAGGGCGCGCTTCATAGACCGAGCAATAATTGTCTGCACCCAGAAAGGTACATGGGGCTGAATTTAATACATAATCTTGGTCTTCATCAATATGCAGGTATTGCTCAATAAATTTCGAAGGAGTGATACGAAAATGTCTGGCTAGTCTTTCGATGTCTTTCTGATAGAACGTAGGACTTGTTGTTTTGCAGCAGTTGGCACATTGCAGGCAATCGGTCTCTGCAAAGACTTCCTCATGAAGCTCCTGCATGACCGTGTCAAGATCTGAAGGCTTCTGCTTTTTTAGTTTACGGAATAATTTTTCATTGGCCGGACCCGCGGTTTTTGCCTTCTGCCTCAGAACTCTCTCATCCATCAACGGCTGTATTCAATAGTTTTCTTTTCTTTACTGCTCTTCTGGGCAAGTTCTATGATTCGTATCACATTTCTGCCTTCCTCGGCGGTAACCTCCAATGGATGGCCTTCCCGGATTGCTGCATAAATATTTTCATAGTACGCTTTATAGTTTCCCGGAAGGGTTTCAAGCTTGCCGTAATACATGCCTCCATGGGCTTTGGTATCCAGGAAGCCCCAGAAATCAGAGTTTTCGTATCCGAAGGTTCTTTCTGAGGGACTCACTCCTTTTTTCAGTGCCTCTTCCTGAGGATCAAGTCCGTATTTCGTGTAGGTGCCTTCCTCCGCTTCGATGATATAATGAGGAGTCGGCTCATCGACCAGCATACCTGCTTTGAGTACCGCTTTCATGGTGGGATAAATCAGTTCGATCGAGAAGTTGTCATCGGCTTTTGCCCGGTCTCTTTCGGCTTTTATTTCAGCCCTGATGCTTGTTGGTAATCCAAACAAATGAAGCGTCTGATCAATCAGATGAGGTCCCAGATCATAAAGAAGTCCGCTTCCCGCCCTTCCATTCTCTCTCCACGATTCCTGCTGAACTTCGGGTCTGTATCGGTCAAAATGCACTTCGAATTTTCTAATCTTTCCGATCCAGTTATTCTGAATGATTTTTTTTATAGTAAGTACCCCTCCATCCCATCTCCTGTTCTGATAAACACTAAGAACCACATTCTTCTGCTTGGCAAGCTCGATCAGGGTATCCGCCTCTTTCGAAGTGATGGTAAAAGGTTTGTCGACTACGACATGTTTGCCGGCCTGAAGTGCTTTGGAAGCCATTTCAAAATGAAACCAGTTGGGTGTGGTGATAACTACAAGTCGGATCTGTGGATCCTTGATCAATTCATCAAAGCTTTTCAGAACCTTGACCCAGGGATATTTCTCTTTGGATTTCTGCTTGTGACGTTCCACCACGTCGGTAAGCTTAAGACCCGGTACGGCATTAATAACAGGGGCATGAAAAAACTCTCCTCCTTTTCCATACCCTACAAGTCCTACCTTAACAATATCATTCATAACTTCTATTTTATTAAATCACAATTTCAGGATCTTGAACTCCACCCTTCTGTTCTTTGCCCTATTCTCGTCTGAATCGTTGGGCACGCAGGGTGCTGTTTTTCCGTACCCTTTGGCAGTCATTCGCTCTTTCACAATGCCATTGTCGGTCAGGTATTTCACGACCGACTCCGCTCTGGCCTGGGAAAGTTTGTTGTTGTATTCATCCGAACCTTTATCGTCTGTATGGGCTGAAATTTCCACACTCATTTTCGGATTGGTCTTCATCAGTTCAATGATACGTGCAAGCTCCAGTTCAGAGCTTTTATTTAATGAGGATGAATCAAAGTCAAAGAAAAGATTATTCAGGGTAAATGAAGCGTTTGGTTTCAGCATTTTCAGCTGTACATCTTTTTTTACTTCCTTATAGGCTTTCAGAGAGTCGGCATCGACGACCTGGGACTGAAAGCTATATCCTTTGGCCGATATAGAAATATCGTAGCGTTCGCCTTCCTTGAGAAAGATTTTGTATTTGCCTGTTAACGAATCATTGCTGATCTCCACGAGCTGTTCTTTGGTTTTAATGTTGCTGACCTTAATGGTAGCCTGAATAACCTTGTTATTGTCTGCACTTTTGATGGTGCCTTCCAGGGCCACGACTTCATCGGGTCTGAACTGTTTTGGAAGATCTACTTTGTAAATATCATCCCGGCTGTTGCTCTTTGTGCTGGAGAAATAAACGACATCGCCCGATGCCGGCACAGAAATCAGCTGATCGTCTTTATCGGTATTCAGAAATATCAAAGGTTCGGGCTTTGTCCATTTACCATTTTTATATTTGGATTCATACAGATCGTAGCCTCCCTTCCCGCCCGGCCTGAACGAGGAAAAAATAAGCGTTTTCCCATCGGCCATAATGCGTGGATAGCCTTCACAACCCATGTTTACGGGCGAAGGTAAAGGTTTCGGATTAATAAAGAAGTTGCCCTGCTTTTTAGCGATATAAATTTCACAGCATCGTTGCCCCCCGGGAATTTCTTTTTCCAGCGAACGCATAAAATAGAGCCATTTTCCATCCGGTGATAAAGAAGCAAAGCCATCATAGCCTGCGGAGTTAATGGTCTTC
>JBJMLY010000106.1:0-4887 GCA_045805025.1 Cytophagaceae bacterium
ACGATCATTGTTTTTCAAAAGAGGAAATGATCACAGCCCTTAATAAATACCGGGAAGAAGCATTGCCGCTGGATGTTGAAATTAAATTTTTCCCTGCTGGTTGCAATCTCAATGAAAAGTGAGCTAAAGAATCAAGAATACCAACAATCAGCAAACAACTAATCGACATCAATAAATTCCTCTTCATTCAGCTGCTGGGTTTTTTCCTGTTCGGCTTCTTTCTTTTTAAACAGATCTTGTAATTCTTTCTTCTCCTTTTTCAGATCGTCCTTGATTTTCCCCCGTGTGCGCCTGCTGTCGTAAGAAATTTTATAATCGTCGGTGGTGCCTTTAATGGTCAGGTAAATGCAGGCTTTACCCAGAATATTGTCCTCAATAGCAGCGCTGGCTTCTTCGTTATCTTTAAATTTCTGCCTTATATTTTTTAAAGGTACGGTGAGCTTATAATCAATATGCTGATCAAACGTATGCGTGCCTGAAACAGAAATGTCGGATATGTTGGATTTGATCACCATCTCCGGAATATTGATTGTTTGTCCTTCAATGTAAATATTATTCTTAAGCTCCGAGAAGCGAATGTCTGCAAGTTCCTTTTCATCAATGAAACGGGAAAGTTTCCTCATCGGACCGAAATTGATTAATTGTCCTTTTTTAATAGAAGCATCGATGCTGGCGATCACAGAGGCAGGATCAATATCCAGGTTCTGATTCAAAGTCAGGATGGCTTTAATGTTTCCCGAAAATTCGCCTTTGATATTCTCCCAGGTAAGGAAGCTCTGGTTAAAATTGCCGGTGATGAAAAAGATGCTGTCGATATTGATCTGGCTCAGCTCCGCCTTGGCATTCACTTCTATTTTTTCAGAAGACTTATAATGAATGAAGGAGCTGAGCTGCATCTTCCCGCCGGCTGCTTTAAAGGAACTGAAGCTGAGCTGGATCAGGGGCATCTCCAGCTTTAGCTTACCTTCAATATCTTTGGCGTGCAGCTTATGGAAATGCAGATTCCTGACTTTAAAATCCAGTCTGAACAGGTACTCTCTTAGAACGGACACATAGCTATTTGCGGAAGCAGTATCCTTCGCGGATTTTTCATCAACGCCCAGAAGTTCGTTCAGGTTCAGCTGAGTTGATTCAAGGCTTGCATCGACGATCAGTTTTTCTTTCTGATAAATCACCTTGGAAAAGAAATTTTTCATCGTACCCTTCACACGGAAATCACTCTTGCCCACCATTCCTGTAAATTCCTGAATATCCAGGTCATTTCGGTTGAATGCGAATTTTCCGTTAAGGTTATTAAAGGGCAGATCCTGATTTTTAAATACCAGGTTTACGTCTCTGAGTGAGATCTGTCCCGAAGTTTCTATTTTTTTCTTTCCCTCGTGTGTGCGCAGGTCGCCGGCTTTGCCCGAAAAGGAAATGTCAAGTCCTATCATGCCCTTAGCCGACTTGACAGCCTCGGCCGGATAAAATTTCAGCAAGGTTTCTATATTGACATCGCCGGCAAACTGAAGGTTAATTACCGGGTCATTGAAATTTCTCAGGGCAAAACTTCCTTTAAAAGGCTGGCTGGCAAACACCCCGCTGATATTACTCAGGCTCAGGGAGGAGCCGCTCAGGTTGTGAGTTTTGCCGTTGTTGAAATTTCCTTTCAGTTCAGCACGGGTGATTTTCTCATTAAAACGTGGATGGCAGAAGGAGGCATCTTTAAATCCAAAATCGATATTGATAAAAGGATTTTCCGTATCGGAAATAAAGCCTTTGATCTGCGAAGAAAAATAAACCGCTCCCGTTCCTTTATAAACTGTTAAATCGGCAGAGATTTGTGATGGGAGTAATGAGAGGAGGTTGGCAATAGAAGTATTCTTGCCCGTGACTGCCAGATCCATATATTTTTTGTCTTTGAGCAGAAGCGAGCCACTGACGCTGTAGCTTGAATTCTGAATTTTCAACTCAGAAGGCAGGAAGGTCATAAGCTCTTTGGTCTGATCGTATTCCTGCTGAAAAGAGATAACAACATCCTTGTTGGCAAAATATTCCAGCTTGTGGATCTGGATACTGTGTACAAGAAGTTTCCCATGAAGGCTGATAGCCAGAATTTTCTCCTGCAGCTTGAGGGTGGCATTGCTGCTCCTGGCCAGGACAGAGTAATACTGATCGTTTTGCCGGTTGTCGTAAATCACATCCACGTTCTGGATGTCAATTTTTCTTAAATGGAAACTTACGGTCCCGCTGCTGCCGCTGCTGTCTTCTTTAAGAACGGCATAATTGATACGACCATCTTTGTCGGTTTTTAAATGCAGAGAACCGTTGGCGATGGAAATATGATTGATTACATATTTTCCCTGGATAAAGTCATATACATCAAAGCTGAAGTAGAGTTCTTCCAGCGTACCCATCCTCTCCTTGCTGTCTTCTACAGACTCATGGATCCTGACATTCTTGAATTTAAGCGATACCTGGGGGAATTTGTCCAGGATGGAAAGTTCGATTTTTGGGTCTACCTCAATTTTAACATTCAGGTATTTATTCAGCTCTTTCAGGGTAAGGGCTATAATTTTATCTTCAAAAATATAGGTAAGGGCTATCCCGGTCGATAGCAGCAGGGTGATGCTGAGTAGGGTATACAGCAAGATTTTTTTCAGGATCCGGAGCGCTCTCAATGCCAGTCAGAGATTTAAATGTGAATTTAGTTTAATCACAGCTAAATAGTAAGAAAACGGGCCTTTTATATAAATCGGTATGAATGGTGGGGAAATAAAAAGGATATATTCTTCGTTCCCCATTTGTCTAATCTTGCACTTATATGAAGAAATTAATCCTGTTGATTTCATGCCTATGCTTCGCTCAGGTGTTAGTATACGGTGAAAATGCTCTTACCTTATGGGATGCAGTGCAAGCCCGGCAGATTACGGTTACTGCACGCTGGAATACTAATAATAGAGTTTATGGCCACAATCTTATTATGAACGTGGTCAATAATCAAAAACAAAAGATAACAGTTATTATTTATCCGGGTGAAACGTTCCTGTGTCATAGTCAGGAGCACCAAAATCAAATGGTGGTCAGAGCAGATACCATAATAATTCCCCCAAAAGACTCTCTGAGCGTTTATTTGTATTCTGTTTGTATTGGACACGAGAAGCAATCTCCCGGCGTAGGTGATGAATTTTCATTGATCGCCCAGAAGGATGTTATCTTAAAAGACATGGCTACTTATATATCAGATTATGGTTTCTTCAATACAAGTACTGCGCAGGCAGCAGTATGGACTATACAAGGCCGCAGTCCTATCTCAAGTATTTATTCAGCCGATTCTGTAATGGCATGGGGCCTGGCTACAAGAGCAGCGGAATTGACAAATCAACCTGTTCCGGAGAATATTCTTTTAAGGGAGCATCACATTGTAGTGCTCAATGGAAATTTCAATTATCAGGCTGTAAGGCCGATTACGGTTTCTCTCGGTGTCTATGACACCACAGGAAAGGTGGTCAATCTTCTTATGAATAAGAAACCTCTTCCGGCCGGCTATCATACCTTTATCTATCATGCTAATGAAGTTGCTCCTGAAGGAACAAAGTATTTGCTCAAGATGACCAATGACAAAGGAGAAGCTCTGTATTCGAAAGTTCTTACGGAAGATGCAGAGAATATGGAAACATTTAATCAGCGGATTATTTGTCCTTTTATCTTAGATAAAAGTTATAAAGATCTTAATCTGGGTATATACGATGCGAAAGGAAATCTCATGACGGAAATTTTTGGATATAAACCCTGGATTCCCGGAACCTATAATATAAACTATACACTCTTTCATAACCGAAAAAATGACTCTGTATTTTATCTTCAATTAAGAGGGAAAGATAATAATGTGGTTATGCAGAAGGCGATTCGTAAGAAAAAGCAGGAGGATGATAAATATCCGGAAGAAACACTAGAGATTCAGTTGAAGTATCCTGTCTCCGTTAAAACAGAAAAGACAAAATGTATTATCTATAATGAATTTGGCGAGGAGGCAGCAACAGTATTTGAGAATAAGAAATTAAATCCAGGTCCGAATGAGATCAACTATAAATTAAAGCATACCTACGGAAAGAAAGCCAGGTTTATTATTCAGGTAGCAGGGCCTACCGGGCAGATCCTATTCAGCAAAGAATTGATACAGCCATAATTACATTGTTGTTAGAAGATCTCTTTCTGCCATGCCATTTTCCCTGCTTGCCTCAACAATATTTTAAAAATCAAGCTGCCTAAATACTTTTGATAGGATACTTTTGGCTCCGGTCTGTCTATATCAATGTATACTAGGTGATTATGAATGAAAAAAGGACGACCAACGATCGTCCTTTTGTGGGAACTGCTGGGTTCGAACCAGCGACCCTCTGCTTGTAAGGCAGATGCTCTGAACCAGCTGAGCTAAGCTCCCTTTCTTTTTTTAAGAGTTGCAAAGCTAATTGGAATTTTAATGAATGACAAGCGCTTTTATGAAAAATAATAGAATATTATCGAAGCTTTCCGGATTCGGGATGAAAAGAAGGGGAAATTATTTTTTTATATTTGGATCTGACATTCAAAGGATAAAGACATGAAAATAGCGGTATTAGGAACCGGCGTGGTCGGTAACACCATCGGGAGCAGGTTAACCGGACTAGGGCATCAGGTAAAGATGGGCTCCCGCACGGCAGGAAATGAAAAGGCTAAAGCCTGGGTGGAAAAGGCAGGCAGCAACGCTTCTCAGGGAACATTTGCCGACGCGGCAGCATTCGGGGAAATTGTGTTTAACTGCACTTCCGGACAAGGCTCTCTCGAGGCCTTGAAAGCAGCCGGTGAAGACAACCTGAACGGTAAAGTCCTGATCGATATTTCCAACGCCCTTGATTTTTCGAAAGG
>JBJMLY010000107.1:0-20409 GCA_045805025.1 Cytophagaceae bacterium
AAATCTTGGATAAGGCTACGTCGGCCGCCGAGGCTCGCGATCTGTCCGAGCCGCTTGTAGAGAAATTGAACGGGCTACTCGCTCTCTCTAACTACTCTCAGCCTGTTGTCGCAGGATCTATTGTAGAATTCGGACTCAACGGAGAAGAAGCCTGTAAGATCTGCTGGTATGCGGGCCTCAGCAATAAAATGAGCTCTGTGGGCTTTTATGAATACAACCCCGCAGAAGACAGCAAAGGACAAACGGCAGGCGTCATTGCCACTATGATCTGGTATTTCATGGAAGGTTTTTCACTTCGCAGGAATGAATTCGACGTAAACGATCCGCAGTTTGTGAAATACATCGTTTCCATGCCTCAGGATCCGCATAAGCTTACTTTTTATAAAAATTCCCAGACCGAAAAATGGTGGATGGAGGTCCCTTATCCCCAGGATAAATCGCGCTATGCAAGAAATTCCATCGTTCCCTGCAGCTACAACGATTATACAGCCGCTAACCGGGGAGAAATCCCTAACCGCTGGATCCTGACCCACGCCAAACTTATTTAAGACTTTCGGGTTTTATGGGTATGGAAACCCGCCCGAACGTAACTGTTATCGATAATTACAGCCTGGCATCGCCCACCGAGCGCATGCTTGCCTTTGCAGTGGATTATCTGGCAGCCCTCGGGCTTTTCTTCATCCCTTATGCAGGACCTTATCTTTCATTTAGCTATATGCTTTGCCGGGATGGGATCCGGTTCCTGAATTATAAATCGCTCGGGAAAAAAATATTCAGAATACGGGTTATACAGGGAAATGAACTTCATGCAAGCTTATGGCAGTCCATCAAAAGGAACCTGATCTTTCTTCCGAATTTATTGCTGCTGCTTCCGGGAAATTATAAATATGCAGTGCTCGTCATCAACATCATTACTTGCCTGATCGAGGTTTACCTGCTCTATACTTCTTCCGATACCCAGAGGATGGGCGATCACGTGGCGGACACGCTGGTGATTGAGAATGAATAGGTTTTGCGGTTAAAAACCCAGCGACATCTGCTTCTCCGTTCCCGCCACCCTCGCTTCATGCTCCAGCAGCCACTTCTTTCTCCACAAACCTCCGGCATAGCCTGTGAGGCTTCCATCCTGGCCTACGACCCTATGACAGGGAAGAATAATCAGCAATACATTTTTTCCATTGGTGCTTCCTACTGCTCTGGAAGCATTGGGGCTTTTCAGCCTCTCTGCCATGTCGGAATAAGAGATAGTTTTGCCGAATTCAATTTTTTTCAAGTCATTCCAGATCTCTTTCTGGAAATCTGTTCCCAGCAAAAGGTAAGGAAGCGAAAAGTCCCTTCGCTCTCCCTTAAAATATTCCTCCAGCTGCTTCTTGCATAAATCAATCAGTGGATTGGAACCTGTCTGCCTTGACTTTTCTTCTGCAAAGAGCACCGAGATGACCTCATTATCGGTTGCTGAAATTTCGACCAATCCGATCGGGGAAGAGTAATAGGAAATATACGTTTTCAAGAACTATTTATTAACGGTTAAAGCCTACCGACCTTTTTTCTTTCTTCGGAGAAAGCTTCCATGTGACGTACTGAAATTTACCTTCAATTGTAATGGAAGGATTCCTGTCCAGCAGTTCGTATTCTTTGGAGAGCTCTTCGATAAGCTCCGTCACATCGATTTTTGACACCGACTGATCGTCAAAGTTCAGTTCAAATTTTTTGGTATACAGAATGATCTTTTCCATAGCTTTAATTTTTAAACAAGTTAGCTCAAATTTTTATGCTAACCGAACCCAGAGCGTCATGTTTAAATTTGATTTAACTTAGGAACTTCGAACTCAATACTATGCCGATACTGATCGCTGTTTCAGGAATTCTGCTTTTGCTTATTCTGATCCTTGGATTAAAGATGAACAGCTTTATTTCCCTGGTAATCACTTCCGTTTTTGTGGGTCTCCTGGCGGGAATGGATCTCCGGATGCTTCTTTTATCGATTCAGAAAGGCGCCGGAGAAACGATGGGAGGTATCGCGCTGACCCTGGGATTCAGCGCCATCCTCGGTAAACTCCTGGCCGACAGCGGGGCCGCCCAAAAGATCAGCAGCGTACTGATCCAATCTTTCGGAGAAAAAAGAATCCGCTGGGCAATGATCCTGACCGGTTTCATTGTCGGACTACCGATGTTTTACACGGCCGCCTTTGTCGTATTGATACCCCTGGTTTTTGCAGTGGCCATTTCTTCGAAGCTTTCTCCTTTATACATAGGAATACCTACGGCCGCTTCTTTGTCGGTGATGCATGGTTTTCTTCCTCCCCACCCAGGACCATCCAGCCTTGCAGTAATATTTCACGCGAACATCGGCCTGACTATGCTTTATGGTATTATAATCGGTATTCCTGCGATGATCCTCAGTGGGATTGTATTCAGCAATTTTTTCCGGACATCAGAAGCAGGAAGCCTGGCTTTGTCTGAATTCAAAGCCGAGGCGGTCAAAGAATTGCCGGCATTCCCAATAAGTCTGCTGGCATCCGTTATGCCTGCCCTGATTATTGGATTTTCTTCGCTAGCACTTATTGTTCTGCCGGAGACTTCTTCGTTGAACCCTATTTTTACGTTTATTGCCGAGCCACTTATTTCCATTCTGCTCAGTGTGCTCTTCGCAATAGTTGCACTCGGACTTTTCCGGGGAAATTCCATGAAAGAAATCGGAGGATTGGTTTCCGACTCGATTTCCGGAATAGCGATGATCCTGCTCATCATCGCAGCTGGCGGGGCTTTTAAGCAGGTGCTGATCGACAGCAAAACAGCCGCCTATATTGCCCTGAAAATGAAAGATGCTTCCATCTCTCCTCTGTTTCTCGGCTGGCTGATCGCTGCCTGCATCCGTGTGGCTCTGGGCTCCGCTACGGTCGCCGCCCTTACCACGGCAGGCATTATTCTACCATTTATAAGCAACCATCATATAAGTCCGGAGCTAATGATCCTTGCCATCGGATCGGGCAGCCTTATGTTCTCTCATGTGAACGATGCCGGCTTCTGGCTGTTTAAGGAATATTTCAGGCTCAGCGTTTCTCAAACAATTTTATCCTGGTCTCTGATGGAGACAATTGTTTCCATAACAGGCCTCGCGGGGGTGATGGTTCTGCATTTTTTAACAAATGCATAGCGAAGGGACAGTTTAAACCGGCTTCTGCATCTTATCTCTGCCGGTTCATACGCAGAGGATTCTTTTTATTCCTACCTTTATGCAATGAAATTTGAAAGCTACGATATCGCCCCTGAAATAAAGAAGAGCCTGGCTGAAATGGGCTTCGTAAAGCCTACCGACATTCAATATAAATCCATTCCTTCCATCCTTGACAACGAAGATGTGATGGCGATAGCCCAGACCGGAACCGGAAAAACAGCTGCCTTTGCCATACCCATCCTCGATATTGTCATGCAGATGAAAAAATCCGAAGAGGAGCAGGTCGTCAAATGCCTTGTCATGGTTCCTACGCGTGAACTTGCCATACAGATTGCGGAAGTATTTCAAAGCCTAGGCAAATACACGGGAGTAAAAACAATTTCCCTTACCGGAGGTGTTGAACAGGATAAGCAGATCCGGGAGATCAGCAAAGGGCTTGACATCCTGATTGCGACTCCCGGCCGTATGTTCGACCTGATCTACCAGAAACATCTGAAGATCACCAAAGTTGAAATTCTGGTGCTGGACGAGGCCGACCATATGCTGGATCTGGGATTTATTAATGATATACGAGACGTCAAAAAATTCCTGCACAGGAAGCATCAGACTTTATTTTTCTCGGCCACCATTAATGAAGAGATTAAGGACCTGGCCTATTCGCTTGTGAGGAATCCGATCCGGATCCAGATTTCTCCTAAAGACCGGGTTTCAAAAAATATCGATCATTCCGTCGTACACATCGCCATGGACGATAAGCGCTTTTTTCTCGAACGTCTGGTAAAGGAAAATCCCGACAGCAGGATACTCGCTTTTGTCCGCACCCAGATCCGCGCGGAACGTGTGCTCAAGGCGATGGAACGTGTCGGCATTAAAGCCCTGAGCATGCATGGAGGGAAAGATCAGCAGGATCGTATGGCTGTACTGAAAGACTTTAAATCGGGCAACGTAAAGCTGATGATCGCCACCGATGTCAGCGCGCGCGGCATTGATATTCCCAATGTGGAGTATGTTGTGAATTACGACCTGCCGGATGAAGTGGAAAATTACGTGCATCGTGTAGGCCGCACAGGCCGGGGCGTTCACAAAGGCATCGCCTTTTCATTCTGCAGTCCGGAAGAAAAGCCTGTTCTCGCCGAGATCGAAGCTTTTCTTGAAAAACCTGTGAAAGTCATTAAGGTCGATAAAAGCGATTATGCCGAAACGATTGATTTCAGCGAAGACGTAAGCAACGACTGGAAGTCACTGATCAAAGAAGCCGAAGGAGAAAAGAAGAAAAAAGGTAAGAGGAAGAAATAGTTTTAAGTTTTACTTATTTTTTGCCAACCTTTTTGGAATTTGATTTCTGATCATTGGAATTTCATCTTATTCTTCATAAAATAACTGTAGCGCGCCGATATAAGCTTCATCCCAGCCTTCAGTTATGTTAATATAATCCCCATCCGGAATATTGGTATGGATCAGCTCCAGTGAAGTTCCATTCTTATCCGGATGCAGCTTAATCGTAACGATCGACTTTTCTTCCTGCTCGCCAAAATACCATTGCTGAACGATTTTCTTTCCGGGAACGAACTCCAGGTTCTTCCCAACAATGCTCCCATCCCATAGAGAAAATTCAGACCCCGGCTCCGTCGACATTTCAGCATGCTCACCGGACCATAATAGAATCGTGGAAGGGGTAGTCAAGGCGAGATAAACTTCGTCGGGCGTTGCCGGAACGATGTAGTAACTTTTGTAATCTTTCATGGAGGGCAAATTAATTAAATTTAATTGAGAGTGCCTAGCGAGCGAAGCATCTCCCGGAAAGAAATTACTGAAGCAGCCTCATTTGGGTTTTGATGGAATCGATGATTTCATCCAGCTGCCTGATCCGTAATTTATTCTGTTCACTGCCGCTTTTAAGCAACGTATCCTTTTCGGCTTCGGCGGCCGTTAATTTTTTCTTTAGTTCAATTAATATTAAGGTATAATCGATGGGCATAGATAAAATAGCTGGTTCTGAATGCTGATAAAAAACTCAGGACAAGAAGAAATTCTCTTGTCCTGAGTTGTTAATGTCCCCCATCCGATGTTCTGTCTCCCGGCTTCATGGCTGGGCCGCTGGTGGTCTTTGTGGTATCGTTGGCATCCTCTTTTTTTCCGCTTCCTGAGCAGGCGCTTACTAAAATAACCGACACCATCATTGCTAAAAATATATTTTTCATTTTTTCCAGTTGTTTTTATGTCCAGTCAATAACCTGTTTAACTGATAATTGTTGGAAATAAAATCAGTGTATTCGGGGACGTTATCCCTGTCCGGCCCCTTAAATAACAGCCTCCTTTTTCTCCTTTTTCACTTTCGGTCCGGGCCCGCCCAGGTACTGGCATTCGGAAAGCGCCTGCATGCCCATGAAAGGAATTTTTACTTTTTCATACTGATAGGTTTGCTTCAGACTCTGCGTCAGGTTGTTATCTCCCATGCTTACGTCTATATCGGTCATATTCATCTGTGCCGGATGTTCATAGCCGCAGGCATGTGAAATCTCCAGTATTTCCTTGCGCAGGTTTTTAACATAATTATAGAAACGCTCGGATTTAAGTGCCGGATCCACTCCGCCCTGCAGCCATTTATTGGAAGTGGCTATACCCGCAGGGCAGCGGTTCGTATGACAAACCTGGGCCTGGATGCATCCGATCGACATCATCGCTTCGCGGGCTACGTTGACGATATCGGCGCCCATTGCATAAGCCATCATAGCTTTGGCGGGGAAGCCGAGCTTACCAGAGGCAATAAATACGATCCTGTCGGTAAGCCCTCTTTCGGCGAATATTTTATACACGGTGCTGAATGCATACACCAGAGGCAGTGAAACGTGGTCTGCAAAGGCGGGAGGTGCCGCTCCTGTTCCGCCTTCTCCTCCATCAATGGTAATAAAATCAGGACCTGTGCCGGTTTTCACCATCAGGTCAGCCAGCTCGATCCACATTTCCGTTTTCCCTACGGCCGACTTTATTCCTACGGGAAGTCCGCTGGTCTCTGCCACCTTTTCTATGAACTGCAGCATTTCCGGAATATTGCTGAACGCGCTGTGGGTAGGCGGCGAAAGCACATCCTGACCAAGCGGTATATGCCTTATCGCCGCAATTTCCTTGGTGATCTTGGCAGCCGGAAGAACTCCTCCCTTACCCGGCTTAGCTCCTTGTGAAAGCTTGATCTCGATCGCTTTGACAAAAGGTTTTGTTTCTACCAGCGTCTTCAGCTTTTCGAAAGAAAAATTTCCATTGTCGTCCCGCACGCCGAAATATCCTGTACCAAAGTGAAAGATCACATCGGCTCCATAAGAATGGTAGGGAGAAAGGCCTCCCTCGCCGGTATTATGGTAGCAACCTGCTTTCAGCGCGCCTTTATTTAAAGACTCTATCGCTTTTGCGGAAAGCGAGCCGTAGCTCATCGCTGAAATATTGACGATGGAATATGGTCTGAATGGTTTTTTTCTTTTATTGTATAAGCCCATCACCTTGGCGCAGGGAGCAAGGCTCATATCGGAGGCATTGGGATGATCCTTTTTTACAGGATAAGGAAACATCTGCGGATTGATGAAAATATGGCCCGCGGCATAAATATCCTGATCCGTTCCGAAGCCCTGATAATTATTCTGCTTCTTGGATGATGCGTAAATCCAGGAACGCTGGCTTCTGTTGAAAGGCATTTCCTCGCGGTTGTTGGAAACGATGTACTGCCTGAGCTCGGGACCGATCTTTTCCAGCATATAACGAAGGTGACCTACGACGGGGAAGTTATGTTTAATGGTATGGGCTCTGTTGAACAGAACGTCTTTCACAGCTACCGCAATAATGAATAAGAGGACAACGGCCCACCAGGGAGTCATCTCGTAAAACTTAATAAAATAGTCCATATTTGTTATAAGGCTTAGTTTTCTAAGATACGCAAAATAGAATTATTTAGACGAAATCCGGACAAAAATGAAGTGTATAAAAAACTATGGGTCCCCGGCACAGTAAACCTTCCTTTAAAAAACGTATATAAGATTTATGAACTGGAAACTGAAAGACAGCTATTTGGTCGGCTTCGTATTTTATATGATCAAAATATTCATTTTTTACGGGATCATTTTCGGGCTGATCGGCCTCATGCTGGGAGGTTATCTGAAGAATGTCATTGTTCTCGCGTACTCAGTCTTTGGAATGTTCTTCTATTTTTTCGGACAGTTCGCGATGGCTGCGCCTGTTTATGTTCTGTTCAAAGACGCAGGCTATCCGAAAATTGCCAGGGGATTTATCTACTCCAGCTTTATTCCCTTAATCCTTCTGATCGCGGGCTGCATCTGGCTCTATATGATCTGGGACAAAAATGAATTTCTGAATGGGCTCAATGCCTGATGCGCCGGCTTGTTGAAGACTTTCACCCATTAATGAAGCAAAGCATCCACCAGCTCCAACCGAAAGTCGTAGAATGTTTGTCGCAGGGCGCTGTTCCCATCCGTCCCATAGTTGACGATCACGGCCATGCTTTTATCCTGAATAGGAAAATAAAAAAGATCGGCGCTGTAAGCCAGATCGCGTCCGCGGTGACCGTAGCCATACTCGTTCGAAACATAACTGAATAAATCCTTCTGTGTGGCAAGCCCAAGCTGCCTGTCGAATTCTACCGTAGGATTAAAAGTCAGCATCTGGTCAAGAGAGCTTTGCTGCAGGATGGTTTTCTGAACATAGAGTGCCTGTAAGAATCTGTGCATATCGTACACACAGGTATACAAACCCGTATAACCATTACCGCTGCCCGTATTATAGTTGGAAAGATTGACGATCGTCCCGTTGTTATACAAATCAAAATAACCCTGCGCCACATCGGGCAATGCATCGTGGTAATAATAATACGTGTTATTCAGACCCAGAGGCTGAATGATTTTCTCTTTGAGCAGATCAGCATGCGAGCGTCCGCTGGCTTTGTCGATGACCATGGAAAGCAACAGGAAATTGGTGTTGGAATAACTTGCTTTCGTTCCAAACGCAAAGGCCGGATCTTTATCTTCCACAAATTTCAGCAGCTCTTCGGGCTTCCACTTTTTGGCCGGGTTATTCAGAACGGCGAGATAGAATCCATTATCGGTGATGACGTCGTAAATACCTGAAGTATGACCCATCAGATCCCTGATGCTGCACTGATCAGCATTCTTTACTTTTTTGAGCGTAGCAGCATCAAGCCAGTTGCTGATCTTGTCATCCAGCCCGAACGTTCCTTCTTCCACCAGCTTCATAGTAAGCGTACCCATAAAAATTTTAGTGATGCTGGCGACTTTCGAAACATGGCAGACTTCCATGTTGATCTGCTTGTCGATATCCGCTTTACCGGATGCCCCCGCCCATGTGCCTGAAGAGTCTTTCATCAGTACCGAGATACCAGGAAGACCAAGCCTGGTGTATTTATCAAGAATAGTCTGGAACCGCTGCTTTTTAGGATGCGTCGTGCTGCTGTCGGCAAATGCAGGAGTACACGCATGCGTCGGTCCGACTTCTTTCTTTCTGCAGGAAAAAATAGAGGTCGACAGCATCAGGACTATCAGTAATTGCTTTTTCATGTCTATGCTCCCTTTCTTTTAAGTGAAATAATAGCGCCCAGATGCAATGAGGCATTGGGTAGCACTGGTACATATTGCCTGACGAAGGGAAGCTGAAACCATAATTGGTAGCTGGCAAAAAGCATGACAGGACTTCCGCATTTCTTTTCCAGATCGTATGAAATGCCAGGTGTGAAAGAAATCATGACCTGCGGCCTTCCTATGGGGAATTGCTTTTTATATTCTCCATCCTTCAGAATAAACTTCTGCTGATCCTGGAATGAATGAACATACCCCGCACCCAGCTGCGAATAAAAACCAAGTCCGCATTTTAAGTTATACCGGTATCCCGCTTCGGAATAAAGCTGAATAGCATGCTGCACATAATGCTGGTAAAAATAGCCGAGCCTGAAGGTCTGGTACAGCTGATGCTTCTCCGTCCGCTTATAGTCCTTGACCAGTCCGGCCGTAAAGCCAGGGTGCAAAGGCGCGTGCAGGGTTCCCGGCAGACCATTGCCTGGCAAGGCCGTAGAATTGCTGAAGACTGATATCAGCACACTGTATTTGCGCTTTTCCTGCGCCCTGGATTCAGAGAAGCAGCAGAAGCACAGGACGATCCAAACAAAGAGTATTCTCATGCGAGTGTTTTTCGGGTCTTAATTTATCTCTTTTTTTTATGCGGACAATGCCTGGGCTCTATCGACATGACAATTAAGATGAGCGTGCTTTGCCCTTGTCCGAGCTTTTCTCCAACAAGCCAGGTATGTACTAAAACGAGTAAAAGACAGGAGACATCTCTTAAATATTCCCCTGAACTTGATAGATCGGGCGATTTTGGGTAAGTTTGTGATCATTAAATCCGGTCGCAGCGCGTTTTATGGTCTGCGACCTTTCTTTTTGACGTGTTTTAAAAATGCAGCAGGACTCACACAAGGCGGGCTTTATCAATATCATCGGGAAACCCAATGTGGGCAAATCCACGCTCATGAATGCACTGGTGGGAGAAAAACTCTCCATCATCACTTCTAAAGCGCAGACCACACGGCACCGCATCATGGGTATCATCAATGGGCCCGATTTTCAGATCATTTATTCCGATACCCCGGGCATTATCACCCCGAAATATGAGCTTCACCGCTCCATGATGACCTTTGTCAAGGAATCTCTGCAGGATGCCGATATTCTTTTATTCGTCACCGACATTACCGAAAACCCCGATAACCAGGAAAACGAAGATATTATTAAGAAAGTGGAAGGCATGACCATCCCTGTATTTGTGCTGCTCAATAAAATCGACCTGGCTACGCAGGACCTGGTAGAAGAAAGGATTAACTTCTGGAAGGCAAAGATTCCCAACCTCAAAGATGTAATCCCGGTTTCTGCGCTTGAAAGTTTTAATACCCAGAGCGTGATGGATTACATTGTAGCAAGCCTGCCTCTGCATCCTCCCTATTTTGACAAGGATCAGATGACGGATAAGACCGAACGATTTTTTGCCGCCGAGATCATCCGCGAAAAAATATTCCTGAATTACAGCCGCGAAATTCCATACAGCACAGAAGTGGTGATCACCGATTTTAAGGACGAGAAAGAGATCATTAAGATGAGGGCGCAGATTTATGTGGAGCGAGACAGCCAGAAAGGTATCCTGATCGGTAAGGGAGGCGATGCGCTGAAAAGAGTCGGTACGCAGGCCCGCAAAGACATGGAAAATTTTTTCGGAAAAAAAGTATTTCTGGAAACCCATGTAAAAGTCGAACCCGACTGGAGAACGAAGGAGAATATATTGAAGAGATTTGGGTATAATAATTAGTGCAGAGTACAGCGTACTGAGTGCAGATACACTCGTACATGACAAAAATATATTTTAAAATAGGCATTATAAAAAGATTAACTGCAGGCTAATGATAATTGGTTCCCAATACCCTGCACTCAGAACTCAGCACTCAAAATGACAAACATAGTAGCAATCGTAGGAAGACCGAATGTCGGTAAGTCAACCCTTTTTAACAGACTGGTGGGTACCCGTCTGGCCATTATGGACGATGTAAGCGGCGTAACCCGCGACCGGCATTACGGCCATTCCGAATGGGGAGGAAAATATTTTACCGTCATCGATACAGGCGGTTACGTGACAGGATCCGACGATATTTTTGAAGAAGCTATCCGTGACCAGGTAAAGCTGGCGGTAGAAGAAGCCAACGTGATACTCTTTATGGTGGATGCCTATGCAGGCCTTACACCGCTAGACGAAGACTTTTCCAGGATCATGCGCAAAAGCAAGAAACCTGTATTCCTGGTAGCCAATAAAGCAGACAGCATTCAGCGTATGCATATGTCAGCCGAATTTTACAAGCTGGGCATGGGAGATGTTTACGCCATCTCCTCGCAGAACGGAACAGGTACCGGCGAGCTGCTGGACGAAGTCATTAAACATTTTACGGACGAAGGCATTGAAAACCCCGATGAAGGCATTCCAAAAATTGCCATCCTGGGCAGACCCAATGTAGGAAAGTCTTCGTTTACCAATATGCTGCTGGGAAAACAAAGAAGCATTGTGACCGATATTGCAGGCACTACCAGGGACTCTGTCAATGCCCATTACAACGCTTTCGGAAAAGAATTCATTCTAACCGACACGGCAGGACTTCGCAAGAAGGCCAAAGTCAACGAAGATATAGAATTTTATTCCGTCATGCGGTCGATCCGGGCGCTGGAAGACTCCGATGTGGCCGTCATTATGCTGGATGCGGAAAGAGGCATAGAAGCCCAGGATCTTCATATCGTTGGACTGGCCCATAAAAACAAGAAGGGCATGGTGATTCTGGTCAATAAGTGGGACCTGATTCAGGATAAAACCAGCAATACCTTAAAGAAATTCGAAGATGAGATCCGGCAAAAGCTACAGCCGATGGATTATATTCCGATCCTTTTCATTTCGGTTCTTACCAAGCAAAGGATCTTCCAGGCGATTGAGAAAGCCATTGAAGTATATGAAAATAAAACGCGGAAGATTTCCACTTCCCAGCTGAATGACAAGTTGCTGGACGACATTGCCCGGTATCCTCCCCCCGCTACCAAGGGCAAATACATCAAGATTAAATACATTACACAGCTGCCGACCAAGGTGCCGACTTTTGCATTCTTCTGCAATCTGCCTCAGTATATACAGGCTCCCTATGAGCGATACCTGGAAAACTGCCTGCGGAAGCATTTTGGATTTGAAGGTGTGCCGGTGAATCTTGTTTTCCGTGAAAAATAAGGGCTCAAAGCATTGAAATGTGGATAAATGACCTAATTTTGTGCGAATAATACACCCATTGTGAAATATTTCTGCATATCAGCACTATTATTGGCCGTTTTTTTAACGAGCGCCTGCAGCAATAAGCGTGAAAGCTTGTCTGAAACAGACCTCATTAGCGAGGACTCCCTTGCTGGCAATGAAGTTTCGGAAGATATTCTGGATGAGTTTGAATACGAGGCAGACTCCGTGGATACTGAAGAAGGCGAGAATTAAGAGCCTTTTTTAATCATATTATATCAATCGTTTTCGCGACTACTTGAAAATTTTCAAAAAAAAGTCCAATACAGCTTGATATTTTAAAATTATCGGTATATTTGCAGTCTAAAATCTAAAAATCTAAATTTTTATTTACTATGAGAAAATTATCCGCGTTATTACTGGTAGCAGGTGTATTCGCTTTCGCCTCTTGCCAAAAGAAAGCTGACGAAACTACTAAAGTAGATTCTACTTCAACTACAGTTGTTGATTCAATTCCAGTTGTTACTCCAGCTGCTCCAGATTCTACTTCTATGAAGGCTGATAGCTCTTCAATGAAGAAAGATGAAATGAAGAAAGAAGAAGTTAAGAAATAATTTCTTTTCTCTCAAAGAATTAAAAAAGAGTCTGCTTCGGCTGACTCTTTTTTTTGTGCGTTTTTATCCCCAGCTATCAGAAAATTCCTTCCTATATTCTATTTTTGAGTAATGAATAGCAAACTGCTGGACATTCTTCATAAATACCTTCCCGAAGAAAGCGTCGATTACTGCTACCGGCTGTGGGAAGAAAACCCTTTCCACTTCACCGTCACCCGCAGCCGGCAAACCAAGCTGGGCGATTACCGGTACAGTTCACAGGAAAAGAGCCATACCATCACTGTTAACTACGACCTCAATAAATTCTCCTTTCTGGTTACCTATATTCATGAAGTGGCTCATCTGCACACGACCGTTTTTCACGGACACCGGGTTAAGCCTCACGGAACTGAATGGAAAAATAAATTCAAAGAACTGCTGAACCCGCTGGTGGAACGCAAAACATTTCCCGAGAATATCGAACATGCCCTGAGCCACTACCTTCTGAATCCCAAAGCCTCTTCCTGCAGCGATATGGATTTGCTAAAGGCTCTTGGTACTTACGACGAGCAGCAGCATTTTAAATACCTTTCCGAAGTGAACATCTCCGAAACGTTCGTATTCAACAACAAGGTATTCCAGAAAGAAAGTGTGAACCGCACCCGGGCCGTATGCAAGGAAGTCGCTTCAGGCAGAAAGTATTATATTTCGCAAGCGGCCCAGGTGGAAGTATTGCAGACTTCCATTTTTTAAGCGCAATGACAACCTTAGATTTGACAATTTTTAAAAAGTTGTCAAATCTAAGGTCCATTTTCGCTCTGAATAATTTAAACTCTCCGTGCAACAGTCTCCTATGAATCTGAAAGAATTTGAACGCTATATCGGCAATCTGGAGAGGAACTATGAAAACAGGGACCTGGAAGAATTTCTTCTGGCTTTATATACGCTTGTTCATGAACACAAACAGCTTGAACCGACTTTCGAGCTTCTTTCCTTGCTTATTGCCGAAGCGCTGAGAGCAGAACCCGCTCCGTTTAATCCGGAATGGTTAACGATCACTCAGCCCCCTGAGTGGAATTTTCGGGAAGATGAATTAAGCTCTGAAGACTTGAAATCAGAGGAAATTAAATTTTTGATCTCGGTGCTGGAATTTCAGATCGCTGAACTGCATATCATGAGAGGCAAGCAACTGGACAATGAGATGCGATATTTTGGTGTAGATTCCGACAGGGGCAACCGCTGGTTTAATTTCGACCCCTCTACCAATCTTTTACAAGGCCTGGTCGCTATTGGACCGGAAGGCCGCGAGCCTCAGCCAGAGGCCTCCTGGATGCTGCTGGGATTAATCCTTGAAGTAGGACGTATATATGAATGAAAAAGAAACCGTAAGAATCAGCAAATTCCTGAGCCTGGTGCTTCGTCACCAGCCTGAATTGATCGGCATTGAGCTGGATGAGCAGGGCTGGACGAATGTACCTGTGCTCATCCAAAAAGTAAAAGAGGCTGGAGTATCTTTAGACCTGGATTTGCTAAAACACGTCGTGGAAACGAATAACAAAAAACGTTTCGCTTTTACCGAAGATTTTGGCAGGATACGCGCCAGCCAGGGACATTCGGTAGAAGTAGAGCTGGGCTATACGGCACAGACTCCTCCCTCCGTTCTGTACCACGGAACTCATGAGAAGGCGGTCGGCTCCATTCTAAAAGACGGACTGGAAAAACGCAAACGGAACCATGTGCACCTGAGCGCAACGATCGAAACGGCCATTCAGGTAGGAAAAAGACATGGCAAGCCCATGGTATTGGAAGTCAGTGCGGCAAAAATGGCTGCTCAGGGTTTTAAGTTTTACATTTCAGACAACGGGGTATGGCTCACGGATAATGTGCCGCCTGAATATTTAAGCCTGATAGACGGAAAATAATTCTCCCTGAAAATACCCCTTTCCATTAATTCGGAAATTGATCATAGCTTTTCTAATTTAGATGTCCAATGTCATTCAGCAACTCTATACGCTTAAATAAATACATCAGCGAAAGCGGGATTTGTTCCCGGCGCGAGGCTGACCGCTTCATTGAGCAGGGGCATGTGACCATCAATGGAAGAAAAGCGAAGATCGGCGACCAGGTACATGCCGGCGATCGTGTCGTGGTAAACGGAAATGAGCTGGAGCCCAGAAAAGCAGAGGACCTTGTATTTATTGCTTTCAATAAACCCGAAGGCATCACCTGCACTACCGAGACTGGCACGCCTGACAATATTGTCGATTACATCCGGCACAGCGCACGCATTTTCCCAATCGGCCGACTGGATAAAGATTCCCAGGGACTGATTTTCCTGACCAACGATGGGGACGTAGTGAACAAAATTCTGAGGGCAGGCAACAAGCACGAAAAAGAATACCTGGTCACGGTCAACAAAGCGATTACCCCCCATTTTATTTCCGGAATGGCCAATGGCGTTCCCATCCTTGGAGAAACGACCAAAAAATGTGTGGTCAGTCAGGAGAGTACGTTTGTTTTCAAAATCATTCTTATACAGGGACTGAACCGGCAGATCCGCCGCATGTGCGAACATTTCGGCTATGAAGTCACCAAGCTTGTCCGCACCAGGATCATGAACATACAGCTTAAAGGTCTGCCCACGGGAGACTGGAGAGACCTGAGCGAGCAGGAAATGTCGGAGATCTACCGGATGATTGGCAACTCAAGCTCGGAATCTGGCAAAAGTAAAAGCAGAGGCAGACAAAATAAACACAGTGACCGTGACAAACGGAAGGATCAATCCGGCAAGTCCTCCGGGAATCCAACGGCAAACAAGGACAACAGATCGTTCAAATCAAGACAGGAAGAAAGACCTTCCGGAAAATCAAAACGCTTTAAAGGTTCAGGACCTTCGGATAAGAATCCAGGTAAAAACAAAAATGGTTCTTCGCGCGGAAAAAGCGGAGGGAAGCGTCGATCAGGACGCTGAGGTTTAACATGGGCTTCTACCAGTTATCCAAAGAAGAACGCCTGAAGCTCGTTGAGCAGATCAACAAGCATATGCTGACCGGCATTCAGAAAAGCAACGCGAAAAAACTTCGTGAATATTTTTCGGACGAAGATACCTACATCCGCAAAACAGCTTACCTGGCCATTGGTAAAATTTTCAAAGAGCATCCGGATCTGCAAAAGAAAATTATCACTTTGCTCGACGCCCTGATGAAAGAGCAGGATTTTAAAATACGGCAGACAAGTACCAACGCCGCAGGAGAAATCGGAATAAAGGAATTTGAAATTGTGGAACATTTTTTCGACCGCGGGCTGTTTGACGAACATCATTCCGTAAGAAATGCCGTGATCGGTTCAGTCAAGAAAATGGGCAACAAGAATCCCAAGCCTGTTTTAAAATGGGCCCAAAGATACCTGCGTCATGAAGACAAAGAAATCCGCCGGGAGATCTGCCATGGAATTGAGCTCAGAGGAAGAACGCATCCGGAAGATATTTTACCCATGCTCCGGGAACTGCAGCACGATAAAACCGCCAGGGTAAAAAACACCCTGGTACACGTGCTCGGACAAATCGCTTATAAAAAAGGCTGCATTGAAAAAGTAATCGCCCATCTGAAAACCTGGGATAACAGACAGGTTGTTGAGAAGGCCCTTGAAGAGATCATCGATGTACACGATCGTTATAAAGACTTTGCGGTGTTGAGTCAGAAGCAAGCCAGGGATTATATTGAAAAGAATTTCTGATTATTTCTTCCTGAGCGCCATCACTCTATTCTCAAAAATATCTTCGGCCACCGGAAGCACGATGTTCTGAAACAGATCCGAAAATTCGGCCGAATGACTTTGAGAGCTTGAAGTCTTCAGGTTAAAATGGATAAAAGTCACCCAAAGAACTGCTTTCAATTCCGATTGGCTTTGATTGTACATTCTCATTTCTACCGCTAATGATTTATCTCCGTATTTTATCAGCTGAGATTCAATAACAACTTCCTCCATCACAAGCGCAGGTCTGAAATAAGCGATCTGGTTTTGTCCGACGATCCACGATACACCCTTTTCCCTGGCTGTTTTATAAATATCAAGGCCGTAGTGTTTCAGGACCTGGTCTTCCCGGGCATTGATAAAATAGTTGATATAGCTGGCATTGTTCAGATGCTGGTAAGGATCGCAATCCTGGAACCGGATCAGCGCCTTGCTTTTAAGTATTTTTTCCTGTGATGCCATCGTGCAAAGTTTTTACTTAGGACATAATTGCAATTCAGTCCTTATCCCATAAATTTAATGATAATTCGGTATTTAACGTTCTTCGTAATCAAGATCTGATTCTTTATGAAAGCATCTACAGAAAGACAGCTGATCCGCTGGACTCATCTAATTCTCAGCATTCCGATTCTGGGTTATATTTACGGACCAGTCGCAGAGATGGAGCAGCCCGCCGCGGCTGTGCGCTGGGTATTTATGCCGGTTGTCATTCTTTCCGGTCTATGGATGTGGAAAGGAGCCTGGGTAAAAAAACTATTTAAGCGTTCAAGCAGTTTATAGCTCGCATCGATCCCATTTTTGGGTATTCTTTTTGCTGAAGCTGTCAATATTTATGATCTTTATACTATGAAACTACTGAGTGCGCTTCTGTTTATTTTTTTAGTCGAACAATCCTTCTGCCAGGTACGCTTTCCTGAGGTTTATTGCAACGGAGAAAAGGTGTCGGGCGACCACCATATGAGCGGATATTTTACGCCGCTGCAATATGAATTTAAATTTCCGGCCTCAGACAGCACCTATGTTATTAAAGAGGGCAAAATTCTATACCACCTGAAAACTTCCAAAGACAGTGTCTTCTTTAACTCCAACAAGCTTTATTCGGACGTGCTGGCAGTTTCCGATTCGATCAGGATATATATCTATAAAACCGATGTTTACAAAAACGGACAGCTGATCCGCACCGACAGCTCCAGGCTCAGCAAGAAAATAAAATTCCAGCATCACCATATTTTAACCCAGGCAGAAGCGAAAGTGATCAACAACAACGATGTGATCCTCTATATCGATGGAACAGCATTCGATTTTAATGCCGCTCTGACAAAAAAATACAGAACCTACTGGCAGATCAGTTTAAAACAAAAAGAGACCGAAGACGGCGAAATAAAAACCCAGGCCGAGGCGAAAAAATGGGATCTTCTGCTGGTCAGAGGAAACAGCCCTATCTACAGGCTGGTGTCCGACGGTCTGACCTGTGAAGTCAAAAGTATATGGACCATGGCCAAACGGGGAGACTTCATACGGATTACAGTGAAAGTGAAAGGTCTTCCACAGCGTTATCTCTATAAGGTTATTTTTATCGAATAGGGATTTTTCCGCTGGCGCGGACCCCTGGTCATCACGCTGTCCAGTTAACATCTTCACAAAAGGAATGGTAGTCTTTTAATCGACTTTATTGCTTGGAATAAGCAACATCGAACGAACAGTAAATTTCAGACCGGCAGAAGATGATCAGGATAACGGTCTATGTGCGCTTCGGATACTCAGGTTTTTCAACCATCTGCCAAGCGGTCTTTCAACATATCTGGAATAGTAAATGCTTACTACAACGAATAAACAGATCAATCCGGTTGAAAATACAAAGCCGTATGGCAAAAATGCGGAGCCAAATTTATTAATCAGAAATACACCAATATTTTCGTGAATGAGATATAAAAAATAGGAACTAACACCGATTTGAGTGATGGTTGTATTTTCTAAAAATTTGAGCTTTTCGGGGAAATAGGTAAATAGAAAGAATAAAAGAAACATACTTATATAAACCAGGCGAATTCCCAGCTTACCTTCCACATAAATAGAGAAAGCCATCAAAAAAATTAATGACAAAGTAATAAAGGCGGATACTTGCTGACCGTGTTGTCTGCTTTTAAAAAGACAGTAAAAAAGTACTCCAATGCTGAAGAATGGCAGATAGTTTATCAAAGTAAAGATTTGTCCGAATAGCGAATTATAATACACTTGAATAATAATTGGAATATAAAATCCAGAAATATTGGTGTATTGAAGCCTATAAAATAAATGATTGGCAATAATCAGAGTTAATGAAATCAATATAAAATTTCTGACAAATTTTGATTTATTGAAATAATATAAAAGACTTACAAAAAAATAGAATTGGATTTCAGGCCACAAACTCCAATATGACCCATTTAAATAGTCTAAATTAGAGCCAAAAAGTTTGTTTATTAATACAGGTGATATGAATGATGTGCTCGCAATAAAATTCTCCGCCTTATGGCTCTGAGGAAACAATACACGATTGTCAAACAATGATAATACTACAAATGTCACTATGGAAGCTACAACCATGGAAGGTAGAAGTCTGACTATCCTGTTCCTCCCAAAATCAACTATACTGTTTGTATTTTCAAGTGTAAAGAATATGACAAATCCACTGATAATAAAGAAGAACTGAACCCCCAGATTTCCATAACTAAAGTAATTGTAGTGATCCTTATATGGATAAAGTGAAGTCGGATACAGAGGGGGTGTCCATCTGCTAAAAAAATGAAACAGCATTACAGATAAGATTGCAATTGCCCTGAAAGAATCTAAAATGGTAATTCGGTATTTACTCATGAGTAAAGTTTGAAAACTTATTGTGACACAAAAGTAATGAATCTGATAACAAGTGGTTCAGTGTTCCGGCATCGACCAAGACATATTCTAATAGGATTAATCTAAATCCCATTGCCCGAAGTCATCCTCCGGAACATTCCGGATTTTGAATGAAGTGAGAAGCCTCTCCCAGGCCTGGCATGAATGCTGGAAGACTTCATAAGCTTAGATTCCGACAACTGAATTCATAAAAAAGCCGGACTAACGGTCCGGCTAATTTATGAAAAATATCATGGCTCGCCGGACCATTCAGGCCGGTGCTTTTTTTACAAAAACTTCAGAACAGCTTCACCCATAGCATCGGTGCCCAGGATTTTATCTTTAGGCGTAGATGCATCGGCAATGTCGCGGGTACGAAGGCCTTGCTTAAGCACTTTGTCTACTGCGCTGATCACAGCGTCTGACTCTGCCTTCATGCCGAATGAAATATCGAGCATAAGCGCCACCGAAAGAATAGAAGCCAGAGGATTTGCTACTCCTTTACCCGTAATATCATGAGCAGATCCGTGGATAGGCTCATAAACTCCTGTACCGTCTCCAATGGAAGCCGATGCCAGCATTCCCATAGAGCCTGCAATCTGCGATGCTTCGTCGGTTAAGATATCTCCGAATAGGTTGGCTGTTACCACCACGTCGAATTTTCGCGGGTCTTTGATCAGAAGCATGGCGGTGGCATCGACAAACTGATGCTCCACTTCTACATCAGGATATTCTT
The DNA here is from genome assembly GCA_045805025.1 of Cytophagaceae bacterium. Taxonomy (GTDB): domain Bacteria; phylum Bacteroidota; class Bacteroidia; order Cytophagales; family Cytophagaceae; genus DATMOV01. The sequence continues at coordinate 19,952 of JBJMLY010000107.1, forward strand.
TAGCCAGCTTCTGGATTACTTCACGCCACAGACGGCTGGTTTCGATGACATTAGCCTTATCTACCGAACATAATTTTTTACGACGGGTTCTGGCCGCTTCGAACGCTTTACGTCCGATGCGCTCTACCTCAAACCTGCTGTATTGTGCCACATCATAGGCAGTGTCGCCATTGTCTTTACGGCCTTTTTCACCGAAATAAATATCGCCCGTCAGCTCTCTGAAAAACAGGATGTCGGCACCTTTTAATATTTCCGGCTTGATGCTGGATGCGCCAAGCAGCTCATCAAATAATTTGATCGGGCGAAGGTTAGCATATAAGCCAAGCTCTTTTCTCATTCTTAACAGACCCTGCTCAGGACGCACCTTGGCAGAAGGATCGTTGTCGTATTTCGGATGTCCTACCGCACCGAAAAGCACAGCGTCTGACTTTCTCATTTTCTCCAGGGATTCATCCGGA
>JBJMLY010000108.1:0-4348 GCA_045805025.1 Cytophagaceae bacterium
CAAACTGGTGAAAGGTTTTCTGGGCACCAACAACATCGATACCAATTCACGTCTGTGCATGAGTTCTGCCGTGGTGGGATATAAGCTGGCGCTGGGGGAAGACGCGGTACCCGGAAGCTATGAAGATATTGAGCTGGCCGATTGTTTTTTTATCACCGGCGCTAATCCGGCCTGGTGCCACCCGATCCTGTTCAGAAGGATTGAAGCGCACAAAGCATTAAATCCCAATGTAAAAATTATTGTCGCAGACCCGAGAAGGACCCAGAGCTGCAGCATCGCCGATATTCATCTTCAGCTTAAGCCAGGCACCGACGTGGTGCTTTATCATGCCATTGGCCGTTACCTGATGGAAAACGATCTGCTCGATCAGGAATTTATCGATCATCATACCGAAGGGTATGCCGACTACCGTGCAAAGGTGATGGAAATAACTATCGCTGAAGCCGCTGAGATCTGCGACGTACCCGAAGATCAGATCAGGCTGGCAGCAAAATATATCGGAGAGGCCAAAGGGTATATCTCGATGTGGGCTATGGGCCTTAACCAGAGCGCGATAGGCGTCAATAAAAACCTGGCTCTGATCAATCTTTCTCTGATTACCGGCCAGATCGGAAAGCCGGGCAGCGGGCCCTTTTCCCTGACGGGACAGCCTAATGCCATGGGAGGAAGAGAAGTCGGCGGTTTGTCCAATCTTCTTCCCGCTCACCGCAATCTGGATAATCCAGCTCATCGTGAAGAGGTAGCGAAATTCTGGGGCGTACCTGCTGTGCCCGAAAAGCCGGGGTATAGCGCCACAGAAATGTTCGATGCGCTGCTTTCAGGAAAAATGAAGGCGGTATGGATCATCTGCACGAATCCTTTAGTGAGTATGCCTCAGGCCAGGAATATCGATGTAGCTCTGAAGAACGCGAAATTCGTTGTGGTTCAGGATATTTCCAGAAAATCGGATACGGTAGAATACGCTGACCTGATCCTTCCGGCAGCCGGCTGGCTGGAGAAGGAGGGCACGATGACGAATTCCGAAAGAAGGATCAGCTATCTCAGCAAGGTGCTTGACCCTCCCGGAGAAGCGCTTCCGGATATTGAGATCCTCGGTCGCTTCGCGGAAAAAATGGGTTTTGGAAACAAGCTTGCCTATAAAAACGCTTCCGAAATTTACAGCGAGCATTGTGCGCTGACGAAGGGAACGAACATTGATATCAGCGGTCTGAATTATGAAACGCTGAAAGAAAGCGGCTCTACACAGTGGCCCTATCCTGAAAATAAAGAATGCGGCACTCCCAGGCTTTTTGCCGATCACAAATTCTACACACCTTCGGGCAAGGCGAGACTTCATGCTGTTCCTGCTTCTAACCAGTCGGAGGAAGTCAGCCAGAATTTCCCCCTGATTCTGACTACCGGCAGAATCCGCGATCAGTGGCATACGATGACCAAGACGGGGAAAGTCGTAAAGCTGCGTCAGCATATAGATAAACCTTTTCTGGAGATCAATGAAACAGATGCCCGGCACCGCGGAATAAGAGACGGCGATGTAGTCGAGGCATTGAGCGCCAGGGGCGATGTAAAAGTAGTTGCGAAGATCAGTCCGGATATAAGACCAGGCGTTGTATTTCTGCCGATGCATTGGGGTAAGACACTCGGCAAGGATTTTTCACGGGCCAATAATATCACATCACCCATCGTAGATCCTAAATCGAAAGAACCGGATTTTAAGTTCGCGGCGGTTCAGGTAAGAAAATACAGGAAGGTGAAACAAAAAGTCATCGTGATCGGTGCCGGCGCTGCCTCGTACCAGTTTGTGAATAAAGCCAGGCACCTGAGCGAAGAAGATGAGCTGCATGTGTTCAGCAAAGAGATCCATCCCTTTTACAACAGGGTAATGCTTCCCGAATACATCAGTGGCAAGCAGGAGTGGGAAAGGCTTGTGAAAATGCAGGAAGATCAGGTAACAGAAAAAAATATCCATCTGCACCGGGGAGTGAGCATCGCTTCCATCAATCCAGCCGATAAAACCGTGGTCGATTCAAACGGCATCAAGCATAGCTATGACCTGTTGATTATGGCTACCGGGAGCAGGGCTGCACTGCCGAAAGGCATACCGAATCTGAAAGGGATCTTCACCATGCGTAACCGGATCGATGCCGATAATTTTAAGACCATGCTGAAGCCGGAAAGCAAAGTGGTGATTGTGGGAGGGGGCTTGCTCGGACTTGAAATGGCAGATGCGCTAAGCGAACTAAGTATCAATGTGAGCGTGGTGCAGCGTTCATCTCGTCTGATGGACAGGCAGCTGGATAACCTGGCCAGCAACCTGCTCAATGATGAGCTGAGTGAGCGGGGAATTCAGATCTTTTACAACGATGAGGTGCTGCGCCATATCGGTAAAGAAAATATTACAGGCGTAAAGCTTAAAAGCGGTAAAGATCTTTATTGTGATGCCATTGTCTATGCCATCGGTACACAGCCAAACATTGAGCTGGCCAAAGAAGCCGGACTGGAATGCAACAGGGGAGTAGTTGTGAACGAATACCTGAGAACCAGCGATCCTTCCATTTATGCGGTAGGTGAAATCGCGGAGTACAAAAAAAATCTATACGGCATTACCGCGGCCGCAGAAGAGCAGGCCGAAATTGTGGCTGGCTATATTAATGGAGACGAGAGTACCTATTATGAAGGCTCGCTGCTGATGAATATCCTCAAAGTAGCTGGCTTTGATCTTTGTTCCATCGGTATGCCGGAAGCGCCGAAAAATGATCCGGATTATGAGGAAGTGGTTTACATCGACAAGGCCAGGAGGTATTATAAAAAATGCATTGTTTACCAGGACAGGCTTGTAGGAGCTATCCTCGTGGGTGACAAATCGGAATTCCTGGAATTTAAAAATTTCATCCGGGACCGGGTAGAGCTTTCGGATAAGAGAGTCAGCCTGCTGCTCTCGGGTAAGCCTAAAGATCCGGTGATAGGGAAACTGGTTTGTTCCTGCAACACGGTGGGTGAAGGAAATCTGATCAACGAAATAAAAAAAGGATGCTGCGATCTCGCATCTCTCTGCAACGCAACAGGTGCCGGTACAGGATGCGGAAGCTGCAGGCCTGAAGTGAAAGCAATACTGGAAAAAAATTCGGAGGTGCTGGTATGAAAAAGAAAATAAAAGTTAAGGTTCATACGCCGGGAGGAATTCTCTCTCCGGGAGATCTTCGTAAGATTGTCGGAGCGGCTTTTTATTTCGGTACCGATTTTATACATCTGGGTACACGCCAGGAAATACTTCTTGAGGTAGATGATCTATACATGGAAGAGGTAACGGCCAGGTTTCAGTCTCTGCAGTACACCTACGAATTCGGGGAGAGCAGGTATCAGAACATTGTCACCTCTTTTCCTGCCATCGATCTGCAGCCTGCCACTTCATGGATGACAGAAGGTATCTACCATCAGCTGCTCTCTTCTTTTGACTATATGCCTCAATTGAAGATCAACATCACTGATCCTTTGCAAACCATGACTCCTTTGTTCACGGGGCATCTGAATTTTATCGCTTCACCGCATTATAACTACTGGTATCTTTATATCAGGCTGAGCGACGATGCCAGGCGTCCAAAAAATATATGGCCTGTGCTGGTCGACGGAATGGAAATGGCTTCGTTGAGCAAAGTCATGGAAGAAATTCTGAGCGCCGACAAAGAAATTTCCTTTGATGATTTCCAAAAGGAGGTCTACAACCGGGGCACGTGGAATTTCAGAGTTAATGATAATCCCCTGGAGCTTGGTCCTTTCCACCTTCCACACTATGAAGGATTCCATGCACAGGAAGAAGACAGGCAATGGCTGGGCATATTCAATACGGGCAATTGCTATTCGGTAAATTTTCTGGAAGACCTGGCCATTCTTTGCGCGCAGACCGCCAACAACCGGATCTGCCTTACCAGCAGCCGTTCCCTGCTGATCAAAAATTTGGCAGCGAAGGATGTGTATTCGTGGGAATCTTTGCTGGGTAAACACAAGATCAATACAGGACATTCTTCCCTGGAGCTTAACTGGAGACTTCCGGATATGGATGCCGAAGCGTACAAGCTGAAAGATTACATCGTGCGCGAATTTCTGAAGGAAGGTATCAGAACCAACGGATTGATTTTTGGCATCCGGACGGCAGCGGTCGATGTAGCCTCCTGCATTTCCATCGAAAGACGCTGGGCTATAAGGATCTGGAAATTCAGGTTTATGCGTTTTTATGACATCCGCTATAAGAAAGACTTTGATATCAATTCCGACGAAATTATTTTCTATGCAGGCTATGTAAAAAGAAGGGATCTGCCTGGTGTACTCACCTATCTCACGGAACAGTTTTACA
>JBJMLY010000109.1:0-7638 GCA_045805025.1 Cytophagaceae bacterium
ACGATTGCTGCCGGGAACATTCATGCCAAAAGCGGCTCCATGAGCAGAGTGCAGAGTTATGCAGGCTACCTTAAAACACGGAGCGGAAAGCTCCTGGGCTTTTCTGTGATCCTCAACAACCAGGACTGGGATTATATGCACACCAGAGAACAGCTCGAAACATTAATGGTCATGATGGCCAATCTGGACTGAAACAAAGTCCGGAAAAATTTGCAGTCTCTGATTAAAATCCTAACTTAGAATAAGCAAGTTTGTATACCTCGTCATAAGGCCGATATATACTCATGAAATACTAAAAAATTGTTCGTCCGTACTGAATAAGTCGCACAACATTTTTTCCAAAAAAAATTCTGAGTGTGCCGACGGGGAAATTTACAGGCTTGCTTTTTTGTTTCCTGTCCCCCTTTCTTTCCTTATTTAAAGGAACCTGCTTTAATGCCTTTTCTACTGCCCTATTATGTTTTTTAAAAACTTAACTAATTTTCTATTTAATAAAATCATATTGTTTTTCAATAATTTCGTTTGGTTGCTAAAAACTTTCTTATTTTTTAAATTATTAGTAGTATTTTAGTAAAAAATATAACTAAAACAATGACCTCTGTAAAAAATATACGGCTGATATTTTTACCTTTCACGGTAGCCTGTACACTCCTGCTTTGCCTGAGTAATTGTAAAAAGAAAAAGGAAGAGCCCGTGCCGGATAACCAGACAAGCATTGATACCAGTACTCAGATTATTACTGCGGATAATGCGAATATACAGTATTCAGGAAGGATCGATTTTACCAATCCGGCGAAGCCAACTTTCTCTGCTCCTGCTGTATATGTCACTGCCAAATTCAAAGGAACATCCTGCCGTGTAATCTTTCATGATGAATTTCTCTACTCCCAGAGGAATCTCTACCAGGCCATCATTGACGATACCATCAGCGTAAAAATTGAACCGACGCCGTTGAAAAATATATACATGATCGATTCTACCCTTGTTTATGGTACCCACACGGTCGTCTTTACAAAGAGAACAGAATCGGGTATCGGCCGTTGTCAGTTTATGGGATTCCGTTTTAGCGAAATCCTGTCACCGGATCCTAAGCCATCCAGAAGAATGCAATTCATCGGCAACTCCATCAGCTGCGGATCAGGCAATGAGGCGGCAAACAATTCTTCACAATGTAGTGAAGACAGCTGGTATCAGTCAGGAGGCTGGGGACAGGCATATCATAACGGTCACCTGTCTTTCGGACCTGTAGCGGCAAGAGCACTTGATGCAGAATATCATGTGACGGCTGTGTCGGGAATCGGGCTGATCAGAAACTACAGCAATCAATACGATCCAAGAACATTACCTCAGGTGTACGACCGCGTTTTTCTTCAGGACAGCAGTACAAACTGGAATCCCAATGGTTATAACCTGAATCTTGCCTGGGATCACAGCCTGTTCATTCCGGACGTCGTGGTGATTGAACTTGGTACGAACGACTTTTCGCCTGGCGACAGTCCAAGAGCCAATATGGATTCGGCTACCTACACGCCTGTTTACATCAGTTTCGTGAACAGGCTCAGAGGCTATTTTCCCAATGCTCATATTGTCTGCCTTTCAAGTCCGATGCTGAGCGACGGCTGGCCAAATGCGGGCGACAAAAATGCCACGAACCAGAAAAAGTCCATTGCAGGTGTGGAGCAATATTTTAACAATAATGGTGATACCAGGGTCCATAAATTCTATGTTACCAAATTAAACGGTGGTGGATGCGGTACACACCCCAGTGCTGCGCAGGATCAGTTTCTGGCCGATGAATTAGCCGCTTATATCCGGACTATTACCGGTTGGTAACGTCCTTCAGAAGTCATCTTCAGAGAGCCTTTGCACACCTGCAAAGGCTCTTTCATTTTAAAGAACTTCGAACATATCGCATTTTCAGGGGTTATCTGATTGATCTTCCGGTCTATCATACTTTTAAGCCGTGCAGATCCTGAATTATTTTTAAAATACTAAACCCATTTACTTCATGAAAAAGATCATACTGGCATGCATAGGCGCCACCTTCATTTTCGCTTCCTGTGAGAATGAAGCTCAGAGACAATCAAGAAATACCTTAAAGGACCTGACGAGTTTTGTAGATTCGGTCAATAAGGCTACGCCGGATTACAGCATGGAAAACTGGACGGCCATTGAAACAACCTATAAGGAAAAGGAGGCCAAAGTTTCAGCCATGGAAGGAAATCTTACGGAGAGCGATAAAAAGGAGCTGATGGACACCAGGAACAAATACCTGGATTACAAAAGCCGTTTTGAAACCGAGAAAGCAAAATACGACCAAAAGATGGCCATGGAGAATAAACAGAAAATCCGTGATATGATTTTCGGAGAAGGCAAGGCTACCGATCTTGCATTCGCCTGGGTAAACGCGGCTAACGTGGTTGATGTTTATAAGAATTTTGTCTCTAAAGTCAGTGACAATAAAGATTCATACAGCAAACAGGATTGGGAAGAAATCAAGCTTATAAAAGACGGACTGGATAAGCGAAGGGAGTCTCTGGAAAAAAGCTTAAGCAATAAGCAGAAATTAAAGATCAAAGAGCTGGAAGCGAAGTTTTCAGCCATCAAGGTGATCAGTTAGTGCACTATCGCTTTTTTTCATTCAAAAGATCTCAGGAGAATTTCCTGAGATCTTTTTTTTATATACTCATCGTCATCCCTGCGGCGCAGCATGACAATATTTTTATAATTACCTTGAGTTAAGGCGGATGAAAATTTCGTCCGCTTCTTCTCTCGAAGCCTTTCTGGCCTTTTCTGAAGTTCCGTAACCGAATTCTGTCTGTCCGGCTTCCAGGTTTTTAATGGCTGCGTCGGCAAATTCATCCAGAGGGACTCCGAAGGTATGTAATCCCGCTCCGCCAAGGTCTGTCTGTACGGCCGGAGGTGCTATTTCAATTACCTTAATACTGGTTTTCGACAGCTGATGTCTGAGCGTGAGGGAAAAGGAATGAAGCGCTGCTTTGGTGGCGCTGTATACCGGCACCCAGGCTGCCGGTGTAAAAGCGAGTCCGGAGGTAATGTTGATGATATAGCTTTCTTTTTTTGTTGCCAGATGAGGAATGAACAAGGTGGAAAGATGGATCGGAGCTTCGAGATTGATGGCAATCTCCTGCTGAAAACCGCTCCAGGGTTCCTGATTGTCTGTAAGCTGCACCCTGCGCTGAATTCCGGCGTTATTGATTAGCACATTTAATGTCGGGTATTCTTTACTTGCCCATTGAAAAAGTGAAATGCGGTCTGCATCTTTGCTAAGGTCGCAGACACGGATATGCAGCTTCGGATATTTCTGCTGGGCTTCCTTCAGTTTATCTTCTCTTCGGCCGCAAATGATTACCTCGCTGCCTGCCTTTAAAAGACGTTCGGTCAGCCCCCATCCTATTCCCGATGCGCCGCCGGTTACCAAGATTGTATTTCCTGCTAATTTCATAGATCTGTTTTTTTCAGTAATTATACTATATAGTTGAATGAGTCACAAGGCCCTTTCATAAACCGATCATCGGCCAGATGATACCTTTGATAAAGGGCTTGTGGAATAAAAACGGAACCGGAAGAAGCATCCAGGCAATGACCCAGCATCTGCCAAGCCAGGTATGTTTGTCGACCGGGAAACCTTTTAGTTCCATCTGCCTTTCCAGCAGCATGACCATGCCATGTATAAAGAAATAAAGGAGTGGCAGACCGAAGCCTGCTTTCACAGGAATACTGATGGCCATTTCATGCAGCAGGCCGGAAAATAAAAAAGCCATCAGCATAGCGATGACTACGCCCGTTTTATTTTTTAAAGGCCTGTAAACGGCGAGCGCCGTCATTTCTGAAAAGGCGATGTTCCAGCGCTTGTCCCAGAATTCGGAGAGGCTCGTGGAAAGCAGCGGAGCTTTGAATAAGGTTCTTGCATCCACTCCCTGAAGCCTCCAGAACCCGGCGCTTATATTCAAAATGCCGAAGTGCAGCACAAGGCTTATACCCGAAAGAAGTAAGGCCGTGATCAGGAATTTTATTCCGTAAAAGCTATAAGAAACCGAAATCCATTTCGCACATGCGATCAGCAAAAGACCAGCAGAAAGTTTTAGAAGTCCTGCTGCTATTAATTCTTTCCCACCTTCCAGAGCTTTTCTACCCAGACTTTCAAAGAGAGCCGGCCTCATGCCAAACCAGCCTAAGGTAAAAGCCAGCCATTGGATCAGGGAAAGTCTCTTTTTTGAATTTTTATAAGCTTCTACCGACACAATGATCTTCATGGAGAAAAGCATCGCGAAGATGATGACGAGCATTCTGAAACCAGCAGGCTCTTGGCTGCTTAACCGTTCAAGACCGGTTGTGGTAAAAATTAAAATAGTCCACGCTAAAGCGATAGCAGCTTTATAGCTTTGCATCTTCATAATCAGGAAACCTCCGAACACTATAAAAATCAGAACAGTGCAGACGATTATAAAGACAGGGAGATGTTCAGGAAGGAAATTTTTCATCCGGCATGGAAATATTACTGAAGAAAGCAAAACCGTACACGACTGTCAGAAAAATAAACAAGGCAACCAGGGCAATCTCTCCCCAAACATAGATCCATCCTTTCGGCGTGTTTTTGCGGTCAAAATAGAAGAATTGTATAGCCACTCTGGTAGCCCAGTAAACAGTTATGAACAGTGTAATTACCCTGGCAAGAAAAGATCCGTCGCATAAGGAGGAAGGCGCCAGGGCTGATAACAAGCCGAAGCACAGGTTCATGCAGAGAATGTAGCCCGCATAGGTCCAGAAGATCTGCCGTATAAGATCGGAAACCTTGCTCAGTTCCGATTTCCAGCTCAGGAGCTTTGGAATAGCTAAACTTCCCAAAACCAGGATGATCTGAAAAATACCTGCAATAAAAATGAAAAAAATTATACCGGGCATAGCATATTTAGTCCGCTTAGCCGTCTTACGTTGTGTAAGAACCTGGGGAACTGCCTGTAAAGTTAATGCATATGCTGAATTTTCAGCAGAGTTCCGGAATTAAAGGTAATTTCACTACAAAATGAGATTAATAAGAAAGATCATGATCATAACAGGTACCATCCTCGCGGTATTGGCGCTGGGCGTATTTTTATTTATGCAGCAGGCGGTTTTTGGAAAAAATCCTTCCGGCGCCAGGCTTGAGCGGATTAAAAAATCACCTCATTTTATTGATGGTTCATTTCATAACCTTACTCCTACAGTTGTCATGAGAGAGGGCGCCTCTTATTTTAAGCTGATGAAAGAAGGCTTCAACAAGCCGGCTACGGTTCAGCCCGACAGCATTCTTCCTTCGGTGAAAACAGATTTAATGAATCTTCCCTCTGACAGAATTTCCATCGTCTGGTTCGGGCACTCTTCCTACCTGATCAAAACAAAAGAGGCTACCATACTGGTGGATCCTGTTTTCAGCGGAGTCGCTTCTCCCGTTTCTTTTTTCGGAAATGCGTTTAAAGGATCCGATATATACACAGCCGAAGACATGCCCGAAATCGATATCCTGATCATTACTCACGATCATTACGACCACCTGGATTATCCGACCATGCTGAAGCTGAAGCCCAAAGTGAAGAAAATTTACACAGCGCTTGGCGTAGGCTCGCATCTTGAATACTGGGGCTTCGAACCTGAAAAAATTGTGGAGCTGGATTGGTGGGAAAGCAGTAAAGTTTCAGAACAGATTCAGATTACTGCCGCACCCGCCAGGCATTTTTCCGGACGGGGTTTTGTAAGAGCGAAAACCCTGTGGGCCTCTTTTGTCGTGCAGACCGGGCAGCACAACATTCTTGTAGGCGGAGATTCGGGTTATGAGAATCATTTTAAAGCCATCGGTGAGAAATATGGGCCTTTCGATATCGTCATGCTTGAATCAGGCCAATACGGTGTGGACTGGCCTCAGATCCATATGCTGCCGGAAGAAACCGTCATCGCTGCCAAAGACCTTAAAGCCAAAGTGCTTTTCCCGGTACACTGGACTAAATTCGCGCTGGCTAATCACGAGTGGGATGAGCCGGCCAACCGCGTTGTTAAAAGCGCCGCAGAAAATCAGCAGAAAATTACCACGCCTATGATCGGGCAGCCTATTGTGCTGGATTCTGTTTATCCCGATAAGCAATGGTGGAAATAATTTCCGGAGGACTGAAAGAACCCGGAAGGATCTGAAACTTGTTTTATATAGAACTGATAGAAGTATGACGAAGACAAAAATTAAAGTAGATATCGTATCGGATGTAGTTTGCCCATGGTGCTATATCGGAAAGCGCAGACTGGAGAAAGCCCTGGATAATCTGAAAGATGAATATGAATTCGAGCTTCATTATAAACCTTTTGAGCTGAACCCGAATGTGCCGGAAGCAGGCTATGCGCAAAAAGAATACCTGACCAAAAAGTTCGGCAGCGAATCCGGGTATCAGGAGCTGACGGATAACGTTACCAGAGTAGCGGCAGAGGAAGGACTGAAATTTGATTACTCAAAGCAAAGCACTTCGCCCAATACATTAAACCTTCATCGGGTCATATGGCTGGCAGGTAAAGAGAACAAGCAGCTACAAACCGTCGAAGCATTTTTTAAAGCCTATTTTGAAGAAGGTACGGATCTCAGCAAAAAGGAAAACATTCTGAAAGTAGCGGCGAAAGCCGGGCTGGACGAGAAGCGGATCAAAGCCCTGCTTGAGAGCGAGGAAGGAAAAGAAGAAGTTATTGCCGAACAAACCCGCAATAGGCAATTGGGTGTGAGCGGTGTTCCTTTCTATATCATTAACGACAAGTACGGAGTTTCAGGCGCGCAACCCACTTCACTCTTCATGCAGGCATTCAAAGATATCGGAAAAGAAATTTCTACCGATGGTGAAGCCTGTGATGTGGATGGGGGGAATTGTTGATTTAGTAGTGAGTATTGAGTCATGAGTCATGAGTATTGTGTAGGAAGTCAGAGCCTGCAAAATATTTGCTCCCGTCATTCCCCGATGCGGGAATCTCTGAAATTATGTATTAAGATTTCAGTCCAGACTACGTCAGAAAAGAAAATATTATCAAATTAATACTGCCATCCGGAAATTCCCGCTTTTCACGGGAATGACCACTGTTATTTTATATTCTTACCGGTAATGCTATCTTTGATAAGACAAGCCCACTCTTATGATTGTAGAAATACTTTTTAAACTTCTGGATCTGATCGCCTTTATTTTAAGCGGAATTCTTATTTTTCAAAATTATACAAAAGCGAAAGTAACCCTTACGAAGCTTGTATTCATAATCCTCGGTGTATCATTATTAACCCACGCGCTTATCCATTTAATATTCCTGAGGCATATTAGTTTTAATTATGATCTCTACATATTTATTCTTTCAGTCATTGTCATGCGCTTTTACCTGTTCAATGAAATGCTGAAAGAACAAGGAGTTTATAAAGAAAAACAGGATAATCATACGTTGTTTATTTATTATTTTATACCCGTCCCGGTTCATTTTCTGATGATAAAAATGACCCCGGAAACCAGGCCTTTGTTCTTTCGCTTCATTGCTTCGCTGATCGCTATGGCGATGGTAGCATGTTTCGTAATTATCTTCAGAGGTAATATTTATAGCGGACCGGCTTGGGTTGCCATGCTTATA
>JBJMLY010000110.1:0-2240 GCA_045805025.1 Cytophagaceae bacterium
AGTGAAGGCCGCGAGCCGCGACTTCGTCGGAGGGCGCGGAAGTAACGCTCGGAGACGGCCAGGCCGCTCGTCGACTTGCCGCAGCTGCGATAGCCATGCTTCAAGCATCTGGTCTCGCCGTCTCACCTCGCATCAGGCACCAGCCGATGAGGAGCATCACCGCTCCCCAGAGCAGGAAGGCCAGATCCCAATAGACCCACTGGGCGCGGGGCACGGTTTCGTTGACGTGGTGCAGGCCGAGCCATTCATGGTCGATGAGTCCCTCGATACCAAGGAACTCAGCAAGGAACCGCAGCCCTGGGAATTCAGATCCAAGCCAGCCTGGCAAAGACTCATCGTAATGATGGGCGGAATTATCGTCAATATTATTACCGGCATCCTCATCATGATCTTCGTCGTGTATATATTCGGAGAAAAATATATTTCCGTTCAGGAGCTTAATAAGAGAGGCATCGTTGCGCATAAGCTTGGCAAGGAAATAGGACTTCAAACGGGTGATAAAATTATTGCTGTCAATGGTAAAACCTACGGTAAATATTCGGAGATCCTTACTCCGGAGATTCTGTTCTCCGATAACAGCTATTATACAGTTCTAAGAGGCAATGATACAATCGTGGTTAAAATCCCTTCGGATTTTATAGGAAAGATTTCCGGCAAAGACGCAAAAGAGGGATTTGTAGAGCCGATTTTTCCATTTCAGGTTGAAAGTGTCGAAAAAGGAAGTAACGCCTACAAGGCAGGTCTGAAAAGCGGAGATCAGATTGTTGCGATCAACGATACCAGGATAAGCTATTTTCATGAGCTAAAAGAAACGCTTGAGAAATTCAAAGGGAAGAAAATAAATCTAAAAATTTTAAGAGGAGGCAAAGAAATTACTCTTCCTGTTCAGGTGACAGACAAAAGCACCATAGGCTTCCGGCCTAAAAATTTATTGAATAACTCCGTAGAATATTACGGTTTTGGAGAATCTATTGCCAAAGGCACTTCTCAGGCTTTTGGAGTCATCACCAATACGGTAAGAGGTTTCGGTAAAATTTTCAAAGGGGATGTTAATGCCAGCGATGCAGTAAGCGGCCCTCTGGGAATTGCCTCACAATATGGCGGAAGCTGGGAATGGGAAAGATTCTGGGGCCTTACCGGTATGCTTTCCATGGTGCTGGCCTTTATGAATTTCCTGCCGATTCCCGCGCTGGACGGAGGGCACGTTGTATTTCTGATGTACGAGATGATTACCGGAAGAAAACCCTCGGATAAATTTATGGAAATTGCTGTGAAGATCGGAATGGTGCTTTTGCTGGCCCTGATGGTTTTTGCCTTCGGTAATGATATCTTTAAAATGTTCAGGTAATAATATAAATGACTGGTATGAATAAAATCACTGGTGTAATTGCTGCGCTCTTGCTTGGTCTGAATTTCCTGGCTTCGGCGCACCCGATGGATTCCGTCGGCGTGACTAAGATCAATAATAAGTTACACGTGAGATACCTGGTGGAACCGGGAGAAACCATTTATGGCATATCTACCAAATACCATGTCGCGGTAGCCGATCTTCTGGAGATCAATCCTGAGCTGGAAAATGGTTTGAAAGTGGGACAGATGATCAGCATACCTTATGACTCGACTTTCGCGAAGGAGCAGAAAAAGGACGATAATGTAATCACTCATAAAGTGCAGCCTGGTGAGACCCTATACAGTCTTTCCAAAAAGTATAACACCACGGTTAACGATCTTCTTAAGAACAATAATATGGAGCTGAAGGCCGGACAGGAGATTATTGTCGGGTATAAAAATCAGCAGAAGAACAATCAGGCCCAGACAAAGAATCCGGATCAGAATACGAATAATACCAATACAAACAATACCAATCAGCAAACGGCTACACCCGTCACTGAAGTTTATAGTTATGACCCTTCCCGCAAGCAAGTGCTGGTCGTACCATTCGATCCATACCTCTATTTCTCTGATGCCGATGATGAGATTGCTGCCAAATCAAAAATGCCGAGAACCAAGGTCAGAGATGTTTTCCGCCGCAGGCTTAATGCACTGCTGGAAGCCCCAGGCTATGAAATGATTTATTTGCTCGGAGGAAGGGCCAAAGACACACTTTCGGATCTGAACAAAATTTACAGTTCGGTTTCCTATAATTATCAGAACTCCATCGAGAATCCAAACTATAAGCCCGTTGTTAATACAGTCGCTGAAGACAATTCAAAGAACGGCGACAAAACCTGGCTGGAGAA
>JBJMLY010000111.1:0-3213 GCA_045805025.1 Cytophagaceae bacterium
AAAATAAAAAATGCAAGTCATCCTTTTGTGCAATTTGATGGATCTGTATTGGATGCTCAGGGGACGTTTAAAAGCATGACTATTACATCCGGAATTTTTCTTCCCAATACCTATGCGGTTATTCAGGATAATTCAGGTCCAGGCGCCAACTACAAAGCAATTGTCAGAAAATACGGTCTGACCTTAACCGGCGGGAATGTTTTTTATTTTGCCGGTCAGCCTGCCAGTTACGACTGGTCCAGTAATGCTGGCCGCAATGCGTACAGAATGATTCTTAATGCAATTATGATGCCGGCTGCCGGTAGCCAGGTATGCAGTGCAGCCGATATAGAAATCAAAGCTTCTTTGAATAAGCCGGAGTTCTGTCTGAAGGATACTATGTCACTTCTGCTAATTGCCCGCAATATGGGTAAAAAGCAAGCCACCAATGTCAGCATTAAAAATTCAGTCCCATCCGGCCTGATTACCATCGGATATTCTTCAACACATGGAACCTATAGCCCTTCGGGTAAAACCTGGACGATACCTGTAATTCAGCCCGGGATTTCAGATACCCTGATGATCCATTACTTTTTGCCAGTCACCGGTCTGATCAGCAGCAGTCTTTTTTCTGTCGGAAATTTACTCGATCTGAACCGGCTGAACGATACCGCCCGTGTTTCATTTCAGGTAAATCCTCTACCTGTAATCAATGCCGGACTGGACACCGCACTTTGCCTTGGCTCACAATTGAGGCTTGGAACAGACAGCATTGCAGGAAACCTATATTCCTGGACATCCGGTTCCGGAACATTTAATTCTACGCTTCCCAGGCCTCTGGTAAAACCCCTTGTTTCAACTACGTTCCTTCTTCATAAAAAGACGATTGCCAGTGGTTGCCAGACTTCTGACTCTGTTCGTGTACATATAAACCCTGTTCCTGTGTTCGATCTTGGTCAGGACAGAAATCTTTGTGCGGGTGACACCTTGCGTATTTCACTTCCGGATGGAGCTGGAATGGTGTCTGGCTGGAATTCAATGCCTCCCGGCCTTAACGGCAGCAGTGGAACACTTATCACAGTGCCTTCGGTCTCTTCTACGTTATACCTGACTAAAACCCTTACCGCAACAGGATGTCATACAACGGACAGTATTTTGATCAGTCTGTCCGAGCCTCCCAGCATTTCCGTGGCAGGAGCAGATTCAGGGACATATCATGCGAATGCTTCTTTAACGGCAAATGTTCCTGTCACAGGAACAGGAACCTGGATGATCCTGGAAGGAGGAGGGAATATAGAAAATATACATGCTCCCCATACTCGCGTGAACCAAATGCCTTCCGGAAGGAATGTATTTGTGTGGATGATC
The DNA here is from genome assembly GCA_045805025.1 of Cytophagaceae bacterium. Lineage (GTDB taxonomy): Bacteria > Bacteroidota > Bacteroidia > Cytophagales > Cytophagaceae > DATMOV01. Next base: position 1,348 of record JBJMLY010000111.1, read on the forward strand.
AGCAATGGGGCCTGCAAAGCTTCTGCAGACGAAGTTGTAATTCAGGTCAAAGACCTGAATATTCCTCAGGGTTTTTCACCGAACGGAGACGGTGTGAATGAGGCATTTGAAGTGGAAGGCATACTGGAATTTCCTGAAAGCAGAATTGAAATATTCAACCGCTGGGGGATTATGGTCTTTTCAAAAGACAGGTATGATAACAGCTGGCGGGGTGAAAACCATCATGGTGAAAAACTCCCCGATGATACTTATTACTATGTGATTTCCATTGACGACAGAAAGTATAAGAGTTATCTGGTTCTTAAAAGATAGCTATGAAAAGATATCAGCTGATCTTTCTCTTTTTGTTCCTGTTTCAGGCTGCCCGGGCACAATATCCTTCTGTTTACAGTCAATATCTGTTTAACGGCCTGGCCATTAATCCCGCCTATGCGGGTTCCCGTGAATCGCTGGCTATGACGGTTTTACACCGGAGCCAGTGGCAGGGCTTTGAAGGTGCCCCTAAAACCAATACACTCGCTGTTCACAGTCCCTTGAAAAATGAAAAGGTGGCTCTGGGGGTTTTGCTTTATAACGATCGTTATGGAATTACGGAGCAGTCGGGGGCCTTGCTCAGCTATGCATACAGAATTCCGGTCTGGAATGGTAAGCTCTCGATGGGGCTGCAGGGCGGTTTTATGAGCAGAAAATACGACTGGAATTCCATTCACACCATTCAGCAGAACGATCAGACATTTTCAGGCAGGGCAAAGTATACCCAGCCTTCGGCAGGGACGGGTCTTTATTATTTTTCCTCTAAATTATTTGCCGGTTTTTCGATTCCTGAGCTTATGACTTTCCATGGAATTAATGGGGATAAAAATGCCCTGCGATATAAAACTTATTTACTCACTGCGGGTTATATCTTCGACTTTGGGCATGCATGGAAACTGAAACCGTCTTTCCTTTTAAAATGCGCCAGAGGCAGTTCTTTACAGGCTGATCTTAACAGCTTTTTGTATTTCAGGGAGAAGATAGGATTTGGAATCTCATACAGGACTTCCGATGCCCTGGTCTTCCTGTTGAGCATTCAGGCAAGCAGGCAATTGAGCATGGGGTATTCTTACGACAGGACAATGAGCCGCTTAAGCAGCTACAACAATGGATCTCATGAGATCATGATCTCGTATGATTTTAAGTACACCGTCAAAACAAAGAGCCCGCGTTCATTCTAAGGAAAGTCTTTTTCTCTTTGTTGTATCTCTTGTCCTCTTGTTTTCCCCGTTTGCCCTTTGGGCTCAGAAGCAGTCCGTTGATACGATTGATAGCCAGCATGGCTTATTTTTAATCTCCAGATTACCCTTTAATTCTGCGTATGCCGATTATGGCATGGTACCGCGAAACGATCAGCTTATTTTTACAAGCGCCCGGGTAAATTCTCTTATTCGCTATACGTCCGAAGACAAACAGCCTCTGACCGACATTTACTGCACTCAGCTGAAAAACGGCAAATGGAAAACTCCTGTTCCTTTTTCCATGGAGATTAATTCCAGGTATAACGAAGGCCCTATCTCTTTTGACAGCGCAGGTAATACCGTGTATTTCAACCGAAGCGATGATAATGGAAAATTGAAGATCTTCCGTTCTGAATTCCGTAATGGCCAGTGGCAGAATATACAGGAGCTTTCCATCAACAGCAACGAATATTCCCTGGCACATCCTTCTGTTTCTGCCGATGGACGTACATTGTTTTTTTCTTCCGATATGCCGGGCGGTATGGGAGGAAAAGATCTTTATGTTTCTTTTCTGGAAGATGGGAAATGGACTGTACCTGAAAATCTGGGCACGCCTGTCAATACTTCCGGAAACGAACTTTTTCCTTTCATT
>JBJMLY010000112.1:0-3586 GCA_045805025.1 Cytophagaceae bacterium
CCCGTGTATTTCAGATGCACGCCAACAAGCAGAATCAGATCGAAAGACTGGCTGCCGGTGATATCGGAGCGGTCGTTGGATTTAAAGATATTAAAACTGGAGATACCCTCTGCGACGAAAAGCATAAAATCGTGCTTGAGTCTATGGATTTCCCGGAACCCGTTATCGGATATGCCATCGAGCCTAAAACTCAGGCAGACTCAGATAAAATGGGTATGGCTATTTCCAAACTTGTTGAAGAAGATCCGACTCTCCATGTCAATACAGACCATGAAACCGGTCAGACAATCCTGAGAGGAATGGGAGAGCTTCACCTTGAAATTATTATCGATCGGTTAAAGCGTGAATTTAAAGTGGAGATTAACCAGGGCGCACCTCAGGTTGCCTACAAAGAAGCGCTTACCAAAAATTTCGAAACTAGAGAAGTTTACAAGAAACAAACCGGTGGTCGCGGTAAATTCGCCGATATCGTTTTTGAAATCGGTCCCCGTACTGATGGTAAACAAGGTCTTGAATTTAAGAATGAAATTGTGGGCGGTGTAATTCCAAGAGAATTTATTGCTCCGATTCAGAAAGGATTCGAAGAGGCTATGAAAAATGGAGTTCTGGCAGGATATCCTGTAGAATCAATGATGGTAAGATTATTCCACGGTTCATACCACGATGTCGATTCAGACGCATTGTCTTTCGAGCTTGCTGCAAAATCAGGCTTCAGAGAAGCTGCTAAGAATGCCGGACCGAAGATCATGGAGCCGATCATGAGCGTTGAAGTTCTTTCCCCGGATGAATATACAGGTCCTGTAACCGGTGACCTGAACAGAAGAAGAGGTATGATGAAGGGAATGGATACCAAAGCAGGAGCTCAGGTTATTAAAGCCGATGTGCCGCTTTCTGAGCTTTTCGGATACGTAACCGATCTGAGAACACTTTCCTCTGGCCGCGCTACCGCATCATTAACATTCTCTCACTATGAATTTGTGCCGGCTAACCTGGCAGAATCAATAATTTCTAAAGTAAAAGGAGCAGCAGTAACAAAATAATTATGAATCAGAAAATCAGAATCAAGTTAAAGTCTTATGACCACAGTTTAGTGGACAAATCTTCTGAAAAGATTGTTCGTGCTGTAAAGTCTACAGGAGCGATTGTAAGTGGTCCTATTCCTTTACCGACAGAAAAGGAAATATTTACTGTATTGAGGTCTCCTCACGTAAATAAAAAGTCAAGAGAGCAATTTCAGCTTTGTACTTATAAAAGACTGGTAGATATTTATTCTACCAGCACAAAGACTGTAGACGCACTTATGAAGCTTGAGCTTCCTAGCGGTGTTGATGTTGAAATCAAGGTCTGATCGCAGATAAGGGACCTTTTTAAGGGAACCAATAAAGACATATTGGTTCTTTTTTATTCTGAATTAATTAAAAATAAAGTTTGGCTTAAAAAGAGAATTTTATTAACTTTGCAGTCCCATTTTGGGGAAAATAGTAATTTTTTAGTGATTGGCTGAATTATAAAATAACAATAAGATGTCCGGCATAATAGGAAAAAAGATAGGAATGACAACCGTTTTCGGAGGAGATGGAAAGAGTATTCCTTGTACTTTGATCGAGGCGGGTCCATGCGTGGTTACCCAGGTCAAATCTGTTGAAAAAGACGGCTACAAAGCTGTTCAATTAGCTTTTGGAGAAAGAAGAGAAAAATCAACGACTAAGGCTTTAGCCGGTCACTATAAAAAAGCAGGTACAACTCCTAAAATCAAATTGGTGGAGTTCAAGGAATTTGAGAAAGAGTTTAACCTTGGTGATAAGATCAGTATTTCTGATGTTTTTGTAGAAGGTGATTTTATAGATGCTATCGGAACATCAAAAGGAAGAGGATTCCAGGGTGTTGTAAAGCGTCACGGATTTAGTGGAGTTGGAGGACAGACTCACGGTCAGCATAACAGAGCAAGACATGCGGGTTCGATTGGATCATGCTCATATCCTGCAAGAGTATTCCCAGGCATGAGAATGGCAGGCCGTCTTGGTAATGCAAGAGTGAAAATTCAAAATTTAAAAGTAGTGAAATTAATGCCTGATAAGAACCTGATCGTAATCAGCGGAGCAGTTCCAGGTGCTAATAATTCATTTGTAATTCTAGAGAAATAGGCAAGATGGAACTTTCAGTTGTAAATATTAAAGGTAAAGAGACAGGAAAAAAAGTAGTTCTGTCTGATGCTGTATTCAAGGTAGAACCTAGCGATCACGCCATCTATCTGGATGTTAAATCATTCCTGGCTAACCAGAGACAAGGTACTCATAAGAGCAAAGAGAGAGCTGAAGTTGCTTTTTCTACCAAAAAAATAAAGAAACAAAAGGGTACAGGCGGTGCCCGTGCCGGTAGCAGAAAATCTCCAGTTTTTGTTGGTGGTGGTACTGTATTCGGTCCACGTCCGAGAACTTACGGCTTCAAGCTTAACAAAAAGCTTAAGACCCTGGCAAGAAAATCCGCTCTGACTTATAAAGCAAAGGATTCCAAGATTTCAGTAATAGAAGATTTCACGTTGAAGACTCCTAAAACCAAAGATTTCATTAAGATCTTGGATTCACTTTCAGTGCAGAATAAGAAAACTTTATTAGTGCTTGGTGAGAACAACGAGAATGTGTACCTGTCAAGCAGAAATATTGAAAGAACTAAAGTAGTTACAGCAGATGAGCTGAATACATACGATGTTCTGAATGCTGACACCCTCCTTCTTTCTGAAGGGGCAATCAAGAAAATTGAAGACTTACTGAATTAAGAAGATGAATATTTTAATAAAACCACTGGTAACCGAAAAGGTAACAGCCTTCAATGATAAAGGCAAGTATGGCTTTATTGTAGAAAGAAGAGCCAATAAAGTTGAAATAAAGAAAGCTGTTGAGAAAGCGTATGGTGTGAATGTTCAAAGCGTTCAGACTATGAATTATGCAGGTAAGGCTAAATCAAGATTCACTGCTTCAAAAGTGATCTCTGGACGTACCCCAGCCTACAAAAAAGCGATCGTTACGGTAGCCAGCGGCGAAGTGATTGATTTTTACAGTGGAATATAAAAGTTTTAGACAATGTCAGTTAGAAAAATAAGACCAATTACTCCCGGACAAAGACATAGGATCGCTCCTACGTTTGACGAGATAACAACAGATATTCCTGAGAAATCTTTGATGACAAAGATGAGGAAGAAGAGCGGAGGAAGAAACAGTTCCGGAAAAATGACTATGCGTTACATCGGCGGTGGTCACAAGCAAATGTACCGTCTGGTTGATTTCAAGAGAGATAAATTTGATATTCCAGCTACAGTAAAATCAATCGAATACGATCCAAACAGAACAGCAAGAATTGCTCTGCTTTATTATGCAGACGGCGAAAAAAGATACATCATTGCTCCTGAAGGTTTAAAAGTAGGTACAGTAGTAAAGTCAGGTAAATCAATTGCTCCTGAAGTTGGGAACTGCCTACCTCTTTCTGAAATTCCTCTGGGAACTGTGATTCATAACATTGAAATAAAGCAAGGTAAGGGCGCATCTCTTGCAAGAAGCGCTGGTTCTTATGCCCAGTTACTTGCACGTGA
>JBJMLY010000113.1:0-26770 GCA_045805025.1 Cytophagaceae bacterium
ACCTGGCTTCTTCTGAGCGATTGGTGTTGTCGGTAATGCACACTTTGTAGCCGGTTTCCTTATCGGCGTTAAAGATGATGCATCCTTTATCCAGTTTATTGATGTTGATGCCGTCTTCCGAGCTCACTTCAAAGCCGTCGCCCGCAGGATATACCTTCAGATAGGTTTCCCTGCTTTCCGATTTAAAGATGCCGATGGCATCGGTCACTTCACCTTCGACGATGCAGCCGGAGAAATAAGCAATGTACAACTCGCCTCCCTTTACTTTGGGATGAAGGGAGTTTTCATACAGATGTTTGGCCATATTCACCGATTGAATAAAAAAGCGGTCGGGATCGCTGAATATTTCAGACGCGTAGGTATAGATCTCATTCATCGCCAGGTCTGAGGTATGGGTAAAGGTGAAGAACTCGTTGCTTTTGAATGGCCCCAGAAAATACTTTACGAGCAGATCCCTGATAGGCTGGTCTACTTCAATAAGAGATTTTGAAATTTTAAGCTGTTCCTCCCTGCTCTTGTTGCCGACAAAGCTGATGGCCAGGGAATTCAAGGTCGAATCGTGGAAATTAAACATGGATCTTATTATTATGACCTTAAATATAAGGAGAAGCAGATAATGAGAAGTGAGAAATTACCCACAAGAAATACACGGGGTTATCATCAATAGCTTTGACAACTTTTAAATTTATCCCGCAACAGTTCAACGCTAAAAATCTACACCGATTTGTCGTACTGATGAATGCCTTTTAAAAGTTGTCAAAGCTTGCCACAATTCTCTAATAAGAATCTACCAGCGAAATTATGTTCAGATTTTTTTGCAGGCTTTTCTTCAGCGCTTCAAATTCTGCCTGACTTACGGCCGGTCTGGCAGGAGTAAAAACCACGACTTTCTCCTCTCCGGGAAGCAGATCAAAATAGTTATCGGAAAAGAATCCTTCGGTAAGCAGATCGCTCAGGTAAACATTCTTTGCCAGCTTATCCGCTTTAATCGTGATATAAAAATCGCCCCCGGCCATTCCCTGATCAATCTTAGTCTTAAGCGCAGCTTTGGGAAGATTAAGGTTTTTGGGCTGAGTAAAATAAAGAGTATTCGAAGAAATAAGCGTAGTTCCGGATTTTAGCTCGGCGATCAGTACAACATCCGGGGCCTTTCTGTTTTTCAGGAGTTGATTTCTTTCCAGCGAGAAGTATGTCTTGCTGCTATTGGCAGGCACCGACAGGTCCATTGAATCGCTCCATAGGATTTTGCCTGAAAAATCCATGAGCTTCAGGAAAAGCTTTCCTTTCAGCTCATCCAGCCGGTCGGAAACGATCCAGCTGTTGACTTTCCCCGAGTCTTCATCTAGGCTGACAAGAACCGGACTATAGAATTTCCTGGCAAAATAATGTAAGGCTTTCCAGCGTCCGTAGTAATCCATGCCAGACCAGGAAGCTACAGGCCAGCAGTCGTCCAGCTGCCAGTAAAGACTGCCCATGCAGTATGGTTTGGCACGTCTGTGAGACTCCGCGGCATATTTAATAATTTCAGCCTGCAAAACCTGTCCGGTATAGAGGAAAGAAGGGAAATCTTTTGGCTTTCTGTAATCGCGGAACATATATTCCCTGATCAGGGGATTCCCTCTTGGGTGACGCTGATGGTGCAGCATCACTTCGGATTCGATATTCCAGTCTTTTTCCGGAGCATAGCTCATCACCGTTTTAAGTTCGGGGAATGACTGAAAGCCGTACTCGCTCATGAAGCGGGAAATATTTTTTTTATAGGCCGTGTAGGGCTCTTCCGCATGCCATACGCCCCAGTAATGTTTGTCACCGAAGCCTATTACGTCCGGCTCAATGGAGTCATTGTTGGCGCTGGGCGAGCTGCGGTGGTAAAAGCGTGCAGGATCGTATTCGTTACATATCTGCGGAAGAAGCGTGTGAAATATTTTCTGGTAGTCGGCCCACATATTATCCTGCTGCTCCTGAGTCCAGCCGAAATTCTTCTGCCAGCCCCAGTGCAGCCAGGCGGTTTCCATTTCATTATTGCCGCACCACATGGCAAGGCTGGGATGATTTCTCAGCCTCTTCACATTGCCGATTGCTTCCTGTTTAATATTATCAAGCCTTGCGCTGTCGGCCGGATACATGCTGCAACCGAACATAAAGTCCTGCCAGAGCATAATGCCTTTTTCGTCGCAGAGCTCATAGAATTTATCGTCCTCATAAATTCCACCTCCCCAGACGCGTAACATGTTCATATTGGCATCGACGGCTGACTGTACCAGCATACGGTATTTTTTTTCATCTATACGGTTCTGGAAATTATCAGAAGGAATGTAGTTGGCACCTTTCATAAATACAGGCACATCATTCACGTTAAAGTAAAAGCTTTCCCCCTGCGCATCTTTCTGCCGCACCAGCTGCACGGTACGCAAACCAATTTTCTGTGCATCCGAATCAATCTTCTGTTTTCCTGAAAAGAGTTCTGTCTTAATCGGATAAAGCTTCTGACTCCCTAGCCCGGCAGGCCACCATTTTTCGGGCTTGCTGATCGTAAGAGTTAGTTCCACCTTATTAATACCCGCCTTTACATCGGCCTCGAGTATTTCTTCCTTCACCGATGCATCCATCCCCGATATATTCAGCTTTATTTTCTGATCGGAGGTTGATTCAATTTCCACGAGGGCTTTCACTTCCGCTTTTTCCTGACTGATCGATTGAGTAACTAACTGCACATTATTGATCCGCGCTTTATTCCATGTTTCCAGGAATACAGGCCTCCAGATACCGGAGGTGACAAACCTGGGTCCCCAGTCCCAGCCGTAATGATAACCCGCCTTCCTGGTAAAGATGCTGACTTTCTTATCCGATTGGTCGTTGTTGGCCGGATATTGAAAACCCAGGGCTTCGTATTCAGGCATTACTTTATTGATGGGTGATGTAAAAATGATCTTTAAGCTGTTGGCGCCTTCTTTTAATTCCTTTTTGACATCGGCCCTCCACTCCCTGAACATGTTGAACGCGTTCAATACCGGTTTATCGTTGAGCAGTACCTCAGCATACGTATCAAGCCCCTTGAAAACCAGAAATACGTTTTCATTTTTCAGCTCTTCCGGACTGATCGTGAAAGTGGTTCTGTATTCCCAGTTTTCCTTTTCGATCCATTGAAGGGATTTTTCATTGGTACCGTAAAAAGGATCTTCGATTTTTTTATTCCGAAGGAGGTCCATATGCACATTCCCCGGCACCTGAGCAGGAAGCCACTCCTTGCTGCCGGCTTTGCTGAATTCCCAGCCTTGCGAAAGAGGGCGGATCTTTTTTTCTGAAACATTTCCAGTACAGCTATACAGAAAACAGCTAACAGCAAGCAGAAAGAGAGAGGATTGAAAGAACTTCTTCATTGATATATGAGATTGTGTTGCTTAAAAATCAGTTGCAAAAGATGGAGCAAACCCGGATTTTGATTTCTCCAGCTGTCAAGTTAATTTTAAATATGTCTAAAATTTTCGAATACTCCATTGTTGAATGGCTCTGGGATCTGAGTCAGATCGCAGTATACATGCCGGAAAATCAGGTATCAAAAATGCAGGGGAGCTACTCAGAGGCCGTCACCGAATTAAGCAAGCTTGGCAAAGACGGGTGGGAAGTTTCTTCCTGCACATCCCAGGGCAACTGGATATTATGGACACTGCAAAAAGAAGCAGGGCCTGCACAAGGCGGCAGACCTTAAGCCTTGCGGATAGAACAGAAAATTATTTCTTTTCCCATTGAAATAAGGGAAAATGATAACTGCTGTCTTCTGTGACCAGATAGTTTGTATGACATTGACGGCATCTTACCCTGTACCGGGTTACATAAGCTTCTGAATCTGCTTCGGTGGAAATTATCTCAAATAATGGATCGGAAGGATGTGTGTTATAGCGCGTCTTGGCAAGACAAATGCATTGGCCATTTTTTCGGGCTTCAAGGATCTCCAGCAATCCATCGTAATCTATCCTGTAATCCCGCAGGCCGGGTAAGGGTGGCAGATTTTTCCGTATCTTATAAACCCTTTTCAGCTGCTCTGAATTGCTATGCTTTTCAATAATCTGTCGGCAATAATGTGCGACAAGAAAATTATCCGTTTCCGAAAATTTTTCCATCGTTCCCAAAGCAAATTCCAGCAGGATCTCTCCCTGACCTTTCTGGTTTGCAAGAGCCTTGATGATATCTACCGTTTCTTCAAGGCCTTTTGATTTAGCCAGCATAAACTGCTTTTCCAGCTCAGCGATAAGTGTAAAAAGATCCTTTTTCATAGCGCTGAGAAGTTTAATTGCTGAGTAATTTATTAAAATTTATGTTAAGGCAACATGTATGACAAGCGGGAGAAGAGCGACTGCAAAGGCTCTTTTCTGAGTTACTTTCTGGTTGCGACAGATCGTGTTTTTATAATCGTTTAGGCTGAATTTGTCTCGTATGTACACTTTGTGTCACATTTTGTCCCTCGCTATTTTTTTAAAACTCCTTGATTTTGTAACTTTTATAGCTACATTTCATATACTACCTTATGCGCACCCGCATTTTTAAAATAGCAGCAACGGCTCTTACAGGATTTTACGTCCTGGGTCTGACTGGTCTTTCATACGGACAAGGCTGCAGCGATGCGGGTTTCTGCACGATGGGTGCCATGAAACCCAATCAGCATTTTCCAAGAAAAGTAAACGCAAGGGTATTCTCGGTTGAAGCTTCCCAATATGCAGGCTATACTAAATTCCATACCGTCATACTGACTTATTTTGTCGATGTGAATGCATCGCTGGGTTCAAAAACGGGCCTCCAGCTGAAGCTTCCCTATACACTGGTCTTTGGGGCCCTTGCTAATACCAAAGGCTCCGGTGATATTTCCCTCAGCGCCACGAGAAACCTGGTCAACAAAGAAAATTACCAGGTAAACTTCACACTAGGCGCCAAGCTTCCTACCAATAATGCTAACATTAAAACTTCCGGCGGCAGGCCATTGCCTATGTATTATCAGACCAGCCTTGGAACATACGACATGGTTTTGGGCGCTTCGCTGATCAGCAAAAAATGGCTGTTTGCCGCAGGCTATCAGCAGGCTTTTAATACGAACGGAAATCAATTTAAATGGGGAGCCTGGAGCGATAGTCCGGATTTCGGCGAAGCCGGAACTTACCCGATTTCACAGCATCTCAGAAGAGGGAATGATATTATGTTCCGCGTGGAAAGAAATTTCCGCTCGGCAAGATTCAACACCTACCTTGGATTGCTACCCATCTACCGGCTCAACAAAGACATTATTACATCGCCTCAGACCGGCGACCGGGTAAAAGTGCCAGGTAGTGACGGACTCACACTCAATCTTCTTTACGGTTTCGGATATCGTTTCTCCACCCGCTCCGCTTTCAAATTTGTGGCAGGTGTAGCCCTGATCAAAAGAGCTATTAATCCCGATGGTTTATCAAGAGAAGTGGTAAACTCCATCAGCTACGAACTGCGATTCTGATGAAATATACTCCCGGCTTTCTGCTATTGCTCTTCCTGCCTGTATTCCTGCATGGACAGTCCGTTCCTGCCGATCCGGCAAAAAATATTCTGCTGGCCGATTCTCTTTTTCAGGCCGGCGATTATGAGTCCGCTGCACGGAATTATAAGCTTGCCTCCATCACCTACAAAATCCTGGACAAAAAAAAGTATCTTTTTTACGAGAATAAAATTGCCGATTGCCTGGCACGCCAGGGAAGATTGGAGGAAGCCGAAAACCTTGCCGGAACCATGCTCAAAGAATGCAGCAGCGACGAGGAAAGAGCCCAGCTTTGGAATACCATGGGCCTGATCAACCTGAACAAAGGCAAATACGAAATTGCCTTACAGTATTTCAGCAAAGCGCTTACCTATTACACAACGCAGGATCAGCCTGAGCAGGTGGCCTACTGCTACAACAACATCGGGCTTACCAACTGGGCTACAGGTAATAATCAGCTGGCACTGGAACATTTATCGGAAGCACTGGATTTGCGCAAAACAATTTTCGGCGAAACCCATCAATCGGTAGCTGCTTCGTATAATAACATCGGACTTGTTTATTCCGAGCATGATCCGGAAGCGGCGCTTTCCAATTATGAGAAAGCGTTGAACATTTATTCCGGGATTTATCAGGCTTCGCATCCTCTGATTGCCAGTACGCTGAATAACATTGGTATTATCCAGCGAAAAAAGAAAGACTATGCAGGCTCCATTGAGACATTTAAGAAATGCCTTGACATACGGATCCGGGTTTTCAGCGCGGAGCATCCGAATGTAGCGTTTATATACTCCAACATCGGACAATCGTTTTTTGAAAACGCGCAATACGATTCCGCTCTATCCTATCAGGAAAAAGCGCTGAAAGTCTATAAAAAGAATTATGGAGAAAAGCATCCGGAGATCGCCCATACCTATAACCTGATCGGGACCATACACGAGAAAAGTAAAAAATACGATCTGGCCCTGGCCGATTTCCAGTCGGCGCTCTGCGCAAACAGCGCGGATTTTAACTCGGCAGATATTTCGCTTAACCCTCCTCTCAGCAATTATTACAACTCCGACCTTCTGCTCATGTCTTTGCTCCTGAAGGCCAGAACGCTCGAAAGCAGACATTATGAAAAAACATTAAAACTGAAAGACCTGGAGCTATCGCTGCAAACCCTGGAGCTATGCGATTCCCTTATTTCCAGGATCAGACAGTTCAGGACTTCTAAAAACGACAAAATTTCCCTGGGAAGAACGGCGGCAGAGATATACGAGGATGCGGTAAGCATTGCGTCTGACCTTGGCCAGCTTACCCTGAGAAAAAATTATTACCTGACTAAAGCTTTTTCCTTCTGCGAAAAGAATAAATCGGCTGTTTTGCTGGAAGCAATTGCCGACGCTCAGGCAAAAAGCTTTTCGGGCATTCCCGATACCCTGCTGGAAAAAGAAAAAGAGCTGAAGGCGGAAATAGCCCTGTATGAACAAAAACTGGCCGAACGTTTTTCTGCCGAGGAAGAAAAGGCGCTGCGAAACAAGCTCTTTAACTTAAACAGGCAGTACGAACAATTCACAAAATCCCTTGAGCAGAATTACCCCGAATATTACAACCTGAAATATAACAGTGCCGGCATCCGCCTTGACAGTGTACGAAGTGTGCTGGAGGAAGGCACCATGCTCATCAGCTATTTTCTGGCGGAGAACAGGAAAAGGATCTTTGTGTTCTGTCTCACAAAAAAGAGCCTGGAAGTTTACAACATGCCGAAAAACGAACTGCTGGAAAAACAGATCAAAGGTTTACGGAATTCCATCCGGCACAGAGCTGATAAAGCCTTTGCCAACTTCGCCCATCTGCTCTATAAAGAACTTGTACCTTCCATTCCTTCGGGAATTAAAAAGCTGGTCATTATCCCCGACGGAGGTTTGGGCACCATCCCTTTCGAAGCATTGCTGACAAAAGAAGTAAAAGGAGACTCGATCGATTTCAGCAAGCTTCCTTATATGATCAAGCGCTTCAGCATCAGTTACAATTACTCGGCAACGCTGTTTGTTCAGGTGACCAAAGAATCAAAGCTTGCTAAGGATATTCCTTTATCGGTTTTCCTGTGCGCGCCCGTGACATTCGACTCCACCGAACATCTGAAGCCTCTTTACGGATCCGAAGCCGAAGTGCAGAATATCGACAGCATTATCGGCATACGGGGCTATAAAACTTCCATCTTTCTCAAAAAGGAAGCAAACGAAGGGATCGTGAAGTCGCCGGAGCTTTCCAATTATAAATACCTGCACTTCGCAACCCACGGCGTCGTGGATGAAGAAAAACCCGAACTTTCAAAAATCTACCTGACCGCCACCGGAGACGAAGACGGAGACCTTTACTCTGGAGAAATTTATAATCTGAACATCAAAGCCGATCTGGTTACCCTTTCGGCCTGTGAAACCGGACTTGGAATGGTTTCCAAAGGGGAAGGGATTATCGGACTGACCAGAGCCTTGCTTTATGCAGGAAGCAATAATGTGCTGGTGTCACTCTGGAGCGTGTCCGACCGCTCCACGGCAGAGCTGATGACAAGCTTTTACGAAAACCTGCTCGATGTTCAGAAGAAAACCAATTATGCAGCGGCCGTAAGATCCGGGAAGCTGAAGCTGATCCAGGCTAAGGAATTTTCACATCCCTATTTCTGGGCTCCTTTTATCCTCATCGGCAAGTAACGTTACCTCTTATTTGCCATCTCCCTTTGCTCCATCTTCCGGGCAAATTCTACATTTCTTTTTTTGTTGTGAATTTCCATCTCCCGGATCTTTGAGTTAGTCCTTGCCATTCTGCGTTTAGCGGTGGTCTGCTTTTTTTGCTTACGGCTCATCTTTTTGTTGAATGAGCTTTCCGTTTTATTGAATTCAGCCTTCCTGAGTTTTTTCTCAGGCTTTCCTTTCATTCGTACGTTTAAGATTTTTTCCGATTGTTTGGGAGTCTCCTGCGCCAGAGCAGAAGCCATTCCCAGAAACATACTTAGTGTGATGCCGATAATCCCTTTCATAATCATTCCCCTCTTCTCATTAAAGTAACCGGGGGGAAGCTTGCTATGTTTAAGGGATTTTTAATGTTTTTTCGGTAGAACACAGAGTCATCAGGCGCCTGCTCTTACAAAAAAACCGAGGCAGAAAATCGGAATGGGAATACCATTCGATTTATCTGCCTCAGCCCCTCCTGTCTCAGATTTTAAATAGCTACTCTTTGATAATCTTATGAGTCGATTTCCCTTTCTGCGAATGTATGTTCAGGTAATAGACGCCCGCAGGCAGATTTCCCATGCTGACCGCTCCCTCGTTGCCCTCCATGCTGAGGGATTGTAATTCCTGCCCGAAATGGTTGTAGATTTTCATCGTGCGAACTTCGCTGGTGCTGAAGTTCATCACAAAGGTATCGGTGAACGGATTCGGATATATTTTCAGACCGGCAGTTTCATTCCCGGCTGCAAGATCGTTCAAGGCAGTGGTTGTCTGGACCTGAATAGTTTGCTTCGTCGTGATATGCACAATCATACCTTGCGGTCCTACCGCAATGGCCTCATCTTTGCCAAGCGCATAAACAGCACTCAGCGTTGAAGGAGCCTCTTTAAGTATAGACCAGGAATTCCCTCCGTTGGCTGTCTTCAGGATAGTGTCACCGACCAGAAAGCCGTTCTTAGAATCCGAGAAGCTGAAATCGGTCATTCCCTCCGTGCTGGAAACTGAGTTGGAAATCATTCCGTCGTTCACCTTGTAAAGTGCATTGGAAGCCAGCGCAAAACCAGTGTTGCCATATGCCAGCTTGAATTTGTGCACATTCATTTCGGCGCAGGAAACATTCGTCCAGGTCTTGCCGCCATCCGTTGTTTTATTGATCGGCCAGCATGGTTTCCCCAGCCAGAGAAATGTTTCGAACAAATAGCCTGTCGCTGTATCCGTAAAGGCCAGAGACGCGGAAAATTTATTGTCCAGCGAGGTCTCTTTCCATGTTAGTCCACCGTCTTTTGTTTTATAGTAGCTCCGTGCCGATCCTCCGCCTACATATCCATTGTTTGCGTCAAGAAATGAAATGGATCCCAGCAGACGATCGTTGGCGGGTGATGCTAATTTAACCCATGTTTCTCCGCTGTTGACCGATTTAAGTATCGTTCCCGAATCCCCTACGATATACCCTACTTTGGCTGTAGGGAACTGTACCGCTGAAAGCCATATCTTTACCGGAGAATTGATAATCCTCCAGCTTTTACCGCCGTCGTTTGTTTTAAGAATTCTTCCGCTGTCGCCCACAATAATTCCCGTATACTGATCGGCAAAGGCTACGGCTGTAAGATATGCTTTAACTCCTGATGGAACTACGATGATGGTGTCTTGTGATGTGCCCCCGGCGGTGGTGTAGCAAAATCCGGAAAAGCCGGATAGTAAAATGATTGCTAAAATTGTAAATCCCTTCTTCATGATTATCCCTCCTTATATAAAAGAGACTCATGCCGAAAGAGAAATGTTTGTCCGGATCCCGGAAAAATTCAGACGATTTTACCGGGCGATCTTATGATAGTAGCTGCCTTTTTCGGTATCCAGCCTAAGCAGGTAGAGGCCTGAAGGATATTGAGAAAGCTGGATCAGAAAGCTCTCCTGCCTGGCTATGTAGCCTTCTGCAATGACGGAAATAACCTTTCCATTCATATCGCATAATACCAGGCTTCCATGGCAGTCGCCCGAAAGATTGAGCTGCAGTGTCGCATGGTCTGTAACCGGATTCGGGAAAACAGACAATTCCAGTCCGCTTTGCTGGGCATGCAGTGCTGTAACCGTATTGATGGTGATTTGCTGAAGAATGGTATCGTTGTTATAATTGGCATCGCCGCCTATGATTACCTGCAAGGTAATGATGCCGGGATTATCGAGTGTAAGCTGCGAGCCGGCTAAAGTTCCGCTGCCGGTTCCGCCCGGCACAATTGAGAAAGTAACCGGACCGGTAGAATTCGAAACCGGACTGAGGCTGATCACGGTTCCCGGGTTACCTGAATTTGGTGAATTCATGCTGGTATTGGCGCCCGAGGCTTTATTGATGGTTAGCGTCGCATTTGCTGTTCCCGCATTATAGCCTGGCCCTGCAGCCTGACTTGCCTGGATCGTTACAGCACCTGCCCCGGTAACCGTTACCTGGCCTCCGCTGGTGATGGTGGCAAAAGAAGCTCCACTGATAATGGAATACGTAAAAGTGCCGGATGAATTAGAGCTGGCAGAAACTGTAAAGGAAGGGTCTCCATAATTTTTACTGATGTTGCCGAATACGATGGAAGGATTCTGATTGGCAGGCGGATTAATCGTAATCGTTTGAGTGATGCTTTGGGCGGTATAATTGGTGCTGGCAGCAAGACTTACTGTTAAGGTTACTGAACCTGCCGTACTCAGATTAAGTGTTGTTCCGGAAACAGAGCCGCTTCCGGTACCATTGACTACGCTATATGTGATCGCGCCGGTGGAATTGGAGCTGGATGTCAGGTTAATCGTTCCGGCCGCAGTTCCCGAGGTAAGTCCGGTATAGCTAAGTGTCGGGGTGGCCGGATTAACAGTCAGCGTTCCGTTCGCAAGTGCAATGGTGTAGTTGGCCGCCGCTCCTCCGCTTAAGGTAATGGGATAAGTTCCCGCATTGCTGGCGGTGAGGGCAGTGGTAGAAATTGAAGGCGCGGTCGTCAGAGCCGAAGAAGTCTCGGAATAAACAAAGCCAGAGTAAGCAATGGTCAGAGGCGGATTGGCCGTATTGTAAATTTTACTTTGATTGTTGGCAGTGGCTGTTAAGGCTGCTTTGGCAATGGTGAGGGTAGCGGTTTTAGTGCCGGCATTATAACCTGTAGCGGCAGCCTGACTCGCCTGGATGGTTACCGTACCCGCTCCTGTGATCGTTACTGTTCCGCCTGAAGTAATGCTGGCAAACGAATTTCCTGCGGTAATCGAATAGGTGATGGCACCTGGCGAATTGGAGGTGGCGGCTACGGTAAAGCCGGCGGCTCCGTAGGTTTTGCTGACATTATTAAAAGTAATGGTCGGATTCTGATTAGCTGCGTTGATCGTAATGGTTTGTGTAACTGTTCCGGCGCTGTAATTGCCGGATGCAGCCAGATTAAGCGTTAAAGTCACGGTGCCCGCCGTACTCAGATTAAGTGTTGTCCCTGTCACTGTTGCAGTTCCGGTACCATTGGCCACACTATAGTTTACAGCGCCGGCCGAGTTGGAGCTGGATGTCAGGTTAATTGTTCCTCCTGCCGTTCCGGAAGTAAGCCCGGTATAGCTCAGGGTCGGTGCAGCCGGATTAACAGTCAGAGTTCCGTTCGTCAGTGTAATGGTATAGTTGGCCGCGGCCCCTCCGCTTAAGGTGATCGGGTATGTACCCACATTGCTGCCTGTTACGGCAGTAGTCGAAATTGAAGGCGCGGTCGTCAGCACCGAAGAGGTTTCTGAATATACAAATCCTGAATATGAAATAGTGAGGGCCGGATTGGCCGTGTTGTAAACTTTGCTCTGGTTGTTGGCGGTGGCTGTCAAAGGAGCTTTGGCGATGGTGAGTGTAGCGGTTTTGGTCATAGCGTTATAACCCGTAGCGGCAACCTGACTCGCCTGGATCGTTACCGTACCCGCTCCGGTAATGGTTACCGTACCACCCGAAGTAATACTGGCGAAAGAATTTCCCGCTGTAATCGAATAGGTGATGGCACCGGGCGAATTGGAGGTAGCGGCTACGGTAAAGCTCGCTGCGCCATACGTTTTGCTGACGTTGTTAAAAGTAATCGTTGGGTTGATGGCAGGAGGATGAATGGTGGCATCGATCGCGGCAAGCAATGATTTAGGACTGGTGCTGCTGCAGTCTTCCGTAATCTGCCAGATCATAATGCCTCCGGCATTGGCAATCGCATAATTTGTTTTCTGCTTGATGGTGGGAATGCCATTATAATAAATAGCGTTGCTTCCGCTGCCCACGACATCATTGTTCTCCGCACCGGCATAGGTGCTCACAATCGTGCAGTAGCTGATCTCATTTCCTCCGTTGCCATACGTTCCCCATCCATATCCATAAAATGGAAGTCCGATGTTCAGTTTTGAGCCGGGCACAGCCTTGGTCCCATTCCAGTAAGCAAAGTCGCTGGTGACCTGAGAATAAGGAGCCGTCGGCCCGGCCGGGTCGCAGCAGGGCATGGCATTATCGTACGACATAATGCCGATCCAGTCGAACTGCGCCGCAGCGGTTTTGGTCACATAGCTGCCGAACCAGGTCGCCAGGGCGGCTGACATCAGTTTGTTCTGCGCATGCAGGGCTGTCGCCAGAGAGGTCACAAAAGTCTGGTATTGAGCGGCAGTAACGGTAGTTCCGTCCAGCACATCTCCTTCAATGTCTACATCGATACCGTCCAGATTATACGTCGTGGTATAACTCACGAGCTTGGTAACGAAGCTGTTGATGTTGGCAGCGGAACTCAGAAGATTCTGGTAGGTCGCCCCGGGAGCGCCGGCACCACCTATTGAAATAAATACTTTTACATTTTTAGCATGACATGCATTTACGATGGTGGTGACGTCGGCATTGGTTCCATCGGCAGGAATTAATGTACCTGCGGCATTCGGATTGGCGAAAGCAATATTAATATGAGTAAGCTTGGTAAGATCTACTGAGTTAATCCCCGCCGGATAATTAACCCAGGTCGGATAATAACCCACAGCTCTGAACTGGGCATTCGTATGGAAGGACAGCAGGAGTGAAAAAATAATGCTGAAGGAAAAAATTAAACGTCTTACCATAATTATAATATTTTAAGATATAGTTAAATATACCCAATAATAATTTATATATGTCTACATATTATTATATTTCATTATAGAATTATTATAATATAGCATGTAAAATTCATGAAATAAGGTAAATTATAAACAAAGACTTGGCGGCGCCAGGCATTTCCTGGGTTTGACAGGGAGGCAAAAATATCGGTTAAAACCCTATTTTAGGCTGATTTTGAGCTAGAAAGAGCCTAAAACACAGACATCAAAAACGCCTGTCTTAACGTACATGATGGACGAAATTCCCGGGATTGTATCTTTCCTGTGATCTCCGCGTTATGAGCACACAATTCCTGCAAGATCCAATGTTGCGTAAGTTAAGATTTGATTTATCTACCTCATCCTTTATCCTTCTCCAAAAGGAGAAGGATGATCCTTTTAACTTACGCGACATTGCCTTCAAACCTATGTATAAAGCCATCGCATTTTTTCTTTTACTGCTGATCGGTGCCAACGCCTCTTCTTTGGATGCCGGGAAAAATTCCGCAGCAGGACAGCAGACCGATACAAGCAGCTACCGGAAACTTCTAACCAAAATTCAGGCAAGCCGGGATTCAATAGAGGGCCAATATGAAAACAGCGATGAAACTCATAAAAAAGAGATCCTTCATTCTACCGGAGAATTTCTGGTGGAATCTCTTTATAAAAAGATCATTCCTTACTGGATCGGCACGAAATGGGAGTTTTACGGTCAAACAAAAATTCCCGGCGACAGCTCGATTGCCTGCGGAAGGTTCGTGGTAATTACCCTGTCGCAGCTGGGAATTAAGATGGAAGATCCCGATCAGATGGCCGAAAATTATTCGGCTTATATGGTAAACTCCTTATGTGATACTTCTTTTAAATTCAGCAAAGCGGAAGAGCTGCTTGATGTCGTAAAAAAATATCCCGACGATGTATGGGTAGTAGGATTGAGAAACCACAGCGGACTGCTGGTGAAATACAAAGGGCAGATCCGCTTTGTACATTCTTCCTATATGACGCCCACCGCGGTCGTAGACGAGCCCGCCGAAGAGTCGCTCACATTTTTATATTCGAATATTTATGTGGCAGGTCCGCTGTTCGTAACTAATTCCCTGACCAGGAAATGGATTCTGAAGGAAGAAGTGAAATACAGAAAGAAGTATTAAAGCCTGCGACCTGGATTCACAACAAACTTATTCTGTATCTTTTAACCACCCCTAACCCCTCCTCAAAAGTGTCCCGTTCTTAAGTCAGCATTCTGCAAGGAGGGGGCAGGGGTGGTTTCAGGCCAGATTCTTTTTATAATCCCTGATCATTTTCATCTTTTCCATCCTGCTTAGCTGCTTGAACGCATATTCTGCTTTGGCTGCTTCAGATTTTAATCCGAAGCTCCAGTAGGCTTTCAGAACCACAGGTGTTCGGCTGCGGGTATATTTGGCGCCTTTGCCGGAATTGTGCTTTTTAATTCTGGCCTGCAGGTCGTTGGTGATGCCTGTATAAATTGTACCGTCGCAGCACTGCACCATGTAAACAAACCAGGTTTTCCCTTCCATCTTACCTTCATACCAGTATCGTATTCAGGAAATCAGCGATCTGAGTAGCAATGCTGTAAATTTCATGCTCATCCGAGCCTTCATCAATTTCCATTTCTTCTCCGCGAAAGACAAAGCAGACTTTCGCTTTATAGCTATCGGCACTTTCGCTGTCTTTTATTAATTCAACTTCAATGTTTTTAATGTCTGAAATGGATTTAGTGATCTTTTGATTGCGGATTACTTTGCCTTGCTTAAGATCAAACAGAATGTGTTCGTCGTTGAATAATTGCCGGGCTGGCTTTATGCAGGCAAAAAGAGAAAAAGCAAAACCAGCGACTATAAAGAATGAAATGAACATGCCGTGCTCCTCAAAATGAGGCATTAGAAAATAGTTAAAGATACCCAGCATAATCAGCGGTGAAACAATTTGGCTTACAATAGAAATAATAAGCGTTCTTTTCACCTTTTCCAGCTTCATCACTCCATCAGAGGGGAATGTGATCTGAAGCCTGGGCTGTTTTCCAAAAAGAAGACTAAACATTTGATTTTATGATTTCTTTAGAAGTCAATACACTGATTTTCTCACTTATCTCTTTAACAAATTTCCCGTCTTCGGACTTAAACAGAAAAATCGTATTTCTGTCTTTAAGACTCAGAGAAAGCAAATATTCTTTGGATTTTTCCTCTCCCGGAACCATCCTAAGAGATATATGAGTGATGTCTGAAAATCTGGCCTTTTCTTTTTTGTTGTGGTAAAAGCAACTGACGCCTTTTTCGAAGATGTATTTGTTTCCTTGTATCAACATTTTAACCATGGGTATGAGCTGGTAAATAGAAATCAGCGGTACGAGCAGGAAGAAATATTTCACATTTATATCCTCCTTTTCATCGCTCACTGAGAATAAAGCAATACTATACCATATGACAAAAAATAGAAGGATGAACGAAACCTGGCTTACATAAAATCTTTTCCTCTCCGCCAATACCAGGGTAACGGCATCAGATTTTTCAATAATAAATTCGTTCCGGCGATAGAACATGACTTTATGTTTTAACGAAAGATACATTTTTTGCATGACAGCCCGCACTACTTCCGGCAATAAATTCCTTCGTGGCTGGGTTACCTTTCGCCAGGAAATTTATTAAGTGAAATCCTAAACGCATAAGACCATGAATACAAACTATGTCCATAAAATCATCGCCGTATTTATGGTGATGACCCTTCTTTCCTGCAGCAAGCATGAAAGAGAAGATAGCAAGTCCACGATGGATTACGAAAACAGAATTTCGATGGACTCCACCGCTGCATCCTCCTCTCCCTCGGATGCGGCAACTTCTTCGCAAAGATTATCTTCCAGCGCCGCCGTAGAAAACAACAAGGATACACTGAGAAAATTCATTCGCACGGCGGATCTGAAATTTAAAGTAAAAAATGTAATCAATGCCACGTATGAGATTGAGGATATTACCCGGCGCTTCGGAGGCTTTGTAAGTTATACAAGTCTTTCCAGCACCACGCAGTATCAGAACACAATCAGGATCAGCAAAGATACTTCCATTCAGTCCACCCACTTCACGGTGGAGAACACCATCACCATGCGTGTTCCCAACACCAGGCTTGACAGCACACTCAAGGCAATCGCCCCCCTGGTCGAATATATGGATTACAGAACGATCAAAGCCGACGACATCGGCTTACAGATCCTTTCCAATAAGCTCAGTCAGAAAAGAATCAGCGACCATGAAAAGAGAATGAAGAAAGCCATCGATCATAAAGGTCAGTACCTGGATGAGACCATCAGCGCCGAAGATAACCTCTTTTACAAAAAAGAAGCGTCCGACAATGCCATGATCTCGAATCTGTCCCTGATGGATCAGGTCAGCTACAGCACTGTGAATATTTATCTGTACCAGGATCAGGAAGTCAAAAAGGTGAAGGTGACCAAGGAGCAGGAAATAGAACCATACGAGCCTGCCTTCGGATTAAAGCTGCTGAATTCGCTGAAGACGGGATGGAAAATCATCGAAGCGATCGTTGTGTTTCTGGTACAGCTCTGGGCACTGATTCTGGCAGGAGTGGTCATCTTTATGATCTACCGGAAAATCAAAAAATAAGCTTCTTTAAGCTTACACCAAAAGGGCCGCGGTTTTCGTGGCCCTTTTAATTATTGCTCTATCAGCTTATTGGTTTTGATCTCTGCGGATTTAGTATTCTTTAGCGGTCGGATCGTTCCATCTTTTTCAATTTGTAAGGTTCTGGATACGGTACTCGTCACCACTTCTTCGTATTCTTTTCCTTTCACCGTAACTGTTTCGCCTCCGCTTACCAGGGAATCAAGGCAGCTGATAGTGCCGGTAGAATTCAGTGTGCATTCTCCACTCGTGGAGCCATAGTAAGGAGCATCCCCACCCGAAGAAATCTCCAGTATCCGCTGTGTGCCAATTGCTTTATCACCTGCGGAAAATGTGCTTAGATAAACACTGCGACCGCTGAAAAAAGGACAGGCCTCATAGCTGCTGTGGCTAATGCCCCAGAGAACGGCTTTTGTATTTCCGAATTCCAGTGTGTCGTAGACCCAGGCTTCCGCGCTTTTGGTTTGTCCGATGTCCAGGCTCTCCACATATTCCTCGTATTTTTTATTTTTTTTAAGCGAATCGATCATCAGGTAGGTCCTGATTTCCCAACCGCCTTCTTCCTGCGTGTAAGGAAGGATACTGTTAATAAATGCAGAGGGTATGGCAACGCTGTCTTTGAGCAACCGGTCATTGATCTTAAGGTTCCATTCCCGATGGCTGCTCTCGGAATTAGTGCCGGAAGCGGTGAGGCTATCAGTCTTGGAGGTTTCAGAAACTTTGCCGGAGTTGCAGGACCAGCAGGCCAGACAAATAAGAGCGATTAAAAAATTGCGAATCATAATGATTAAAATCAGATCCCGAAGATACGCAATCAACGATTTTTAAAACAGGAGAGGCTGGACTATTTTCATGCCGCCAATCATTTCTCACTGGAAGAGCCGTCCTTCAATTTTAAAATTTCATTCAAAACATCATTCTTCCCATAAACCTTCCAGCAATAATTGTAGGTTCCTCCTGTTGTTAAGTCCATACGGTACAGCGATTCCTTGCCCAGGTTACTGATGTCGTTCTTTAACAGATGCATCATGTTATCATTTTCACCGCATTGACAAAGATCTTTCGCCCGGGCCCATATAAGAGGATTAACAGGCATTGCTTTTATAATTCCCAGGCTATCTCTGTATAGGAATTCCTTTTCCGATATCTCCATCTCATTAAAATTCATTTTGTGGATATTGAAAATAGAAAAGTGCACTACTTCACGCTTTACATCGTTGACGCGATAAGGTTTTTCCAGCTCTTCGAAAACAGGCTTCATATATCGCTCCGCATCTGCCAGGACGCGCTCATTCAGTTTTTCCCATTTTTCGGAATCCCCTAAGCCCCCCAGGGAAGCAGTATTGGTATCAAACAGTTCGTGAAAATTCTGTTCCATTGATTGCTGCAGGCTGTCCATCATCTGCCCCATTTTCACTGTATCGATAGCCGATTCAGACGATGAAATATTGAATTCCTTTTTTCCCGAGCAGGAATAAAAGATCAGGAGGATAAAAGATACTATCAGGAATTCCGGGTGGAGTGTTATGTTCATAGAGGTAATTTACAGGAAATTCTCTCTCTTCAAAGCCTATACTTTGCCCTTAGCTTTTGAACAGCTGCCGGATTCCCGAAAATAACCTGGGCCATCTGATCGCCGCCTTCGAGCAGGATATATCTTTCCTGCACTTTTCTTTCTTCCGAAACCCTGTTCAGCAGTGCAAGCACCAGCGGAACATCATACCAGTCGCCGATGTCTTCGGGCTTAATGATAAATGCTTTGTCAGCATCTACCAGGGTTATTTTATAGCTCGTGCTCTCCTCAGTCATCGTCTGATTATCTACTACGGCTCCATTATAGTCCGGCACATCGGCGTCCATCCAGATTAATAATCCTGCCAAGTCTTTCTTAGAACGAGTCAGATCCATAATAAGACTATCGTAATCATTGGGAACCATGCCGGTCTCGGCATCAAATGTATGATACAAACTCAGCTTTTCAAGCAGGGAAAAAACGAGAGAAGGATAATCCTGAGAGCCTTCTTCCTGAACTGCCTTTATCAAATCCTGTGAAACAGGCTTGCCGATCAGTCCCATGCTCAATAAGTCGGCAGCTATTTCATCCACCGTCATTTTGCTCAGCGTATAGACCTGTTGCAGATCCCCGACGATCTTTTTGTTGTTTATAAATTGGTCTGCCTTTGCAATGAATTCCTCTCCGTGAATAATTTTTACCGTCGCTATAAATTGTAAGATCCGGGAATCGTAGATTTCTGTCTGTTTGCCGAATTGTTCAAATACCTCTCTGATTAAGGCTTCGTCTTTCTGCCCTCTTCCCAATGCTTCCACGCAGGGCAATGTTTCGAAAAATGACTTCTGAAGATTTTTCAGAACCCTGTCCCTGCTTTTATTTCCCTCCACGGTAACGATGGCCACCAGCACTTTTGAACCTCCTATGTCTTTCTTCAGCGCTTCCCGTAGCATGGGAAGTGACGATTGATCGGGCTTCAGACAAAGTATTCCGATCATATCGTCTGCGTATTCATTTTCATATCCGTATTTGCGGATGTATTCTTTCGCAACCGCGATGGCCTGATCCTTAATCGCCGGATTTCCTTTTTCTGCGAATGACTCCACCGCGGATACGACCCAGTATACATCCGTCGGTTTAAATTCATTATTGAGCAATTTTTTCCCGATCAGAGCCAGGCTTTTGCTGCTGCCGGCATCCTGTCCCAGCCAATATGCAATTCTCCCTTCCTCTTCAGAATTACCTTCGAGAAAAATTTCCTCAAATTTGGAAGCATACCCGGGCACTTTACAGATTCCTGCAAGCTGTATCGCATCTTTCTGAAGTTTAGGCGCATCCACACATTTTATAATCAGGGGGGCCAGTTCAGGCTCGGTAATGGTATGATCATACCTGTATTCCATATTTTCCAGGGCAAGGATCATATTAAGCTTTATTTCCATGTCAACAGAATTTAGTTTGTCAACAGCTTGCTTCAAGGCATTCCTGTCTTTACTCCAGTAATTTTTAGCGATCTCCAGGTATTCATCCTGAGGCTGGTTTCTGCGGGCTATCCGGGCCTGTTCAATTTTTGCCTCCACTATTTTCCGGATCTCCTTCACTTTAAGCGCATCGGTAATCAATTCCACCTGTGGATTTTTATTGCCATACAGCGCACGGTCCTGATTCTGTAATTCCTGTTTCAAAAGCTGCTGGATATCTTCTTCTTTGAAATCCTGTGAAGCAGTCTTCCTTTCGCAGGAGCTTAAGCTTATAATAAGAGTCAGAAAAATGATTCCTTGTATTCTCATGGAAATGGGATTGATCAAAAAAATAGTTTACCGAATATAGTTTTTATTCCGGAAGCAATGCCGCTTTGGATTTATTATATACTAAAACTTCGTTATTTTAAAACAAATCTCCCCTTCTTCATTTATTAGTATCTATGGACAAACGAATCATCCCCTCTTCTCAGGAACAAATTCCTGTCATTGGACTTGGCACTTATAAATCCTTCGATGTAGGCAGCTCTTCCCGCGAAAGAGCATCGCTGGAAGAAGTGCTTAGGGTACTTTCCATAAATGAAAAAAGCATGATCGATTCCTCGCCCATGTATGGACGTTCGGAAGGAGTGGTGGGAGATCTTGCAGAAAAAGCCGCACTGAGAAAAAAATTATTCCTGGCCACCAAAGTATGGACCAGCGGTAAGGAAGCAGGCATCGCTCAAATGAACAAATCTTTTCAATTAATGAAAACCGAGGTGATGGACTTAATGCAGATCCACAACCTGGTGGACTGGAAAACACATCTGCCCACCTTGCGGAAATGGAAAGAGCAAGGAAAGATCCGCTATACCGGGATTACGCACTACACGTCAGGCGCCTATGCACAGGTAGAACAAGTCATGAAGCAGGAACAGTTTGACTTCCTGCAGATCAACTACTCCATGGCCAAACGGGAAGCGGAAGAACGACTGCTTCCCATGGCTGCCGACAAGGGCATGGCCGTGATCGTGAACATGCCCTTCGACAGCGGTTCGCTGTTTTCTCTTGCCAGAAACAAATCTTTACCAGACTTCGCCAAAGAATTCGATTGCCATTCCTGGGCTCAATATTTTTTAAAATTTATTCTCTCCAACCAGACTATTACTTGTGTGATACCGGCTACCTCCAATCCGGCCCACCTGCAGGACTTTCTTGCCGCCGGCTCCGGTAAGCTACCCGATGGGGCCATGAGGAAAAGAATGCTGGAGTATTTAAAGTAAGTGAAGCGCCAGAGCGCACAAAAAGTCCTTTGCCGCTTCTGTTTCTTTTGCGTATTTTAAGATTCAAGATACAAACCTATGAGACCTATTTTCCTTCTGTCGATGGCTGTGCTGTTTTTGTATGCCTGTACAAATTCTGAGAAGCAGCCGGTACAATCCATGGATTCCTCTGCCGTGCAGAGCGACAAGGCCAGTCTGGCCGTTGACAGCTCTGCCAATGTAAACCATGACCTGGAAGCCGACACCGAACAGGTAAATTATGATGGAGATATATTCATGGATGATAAGAGTACCACTTACCGGGGAAAAACAGAAGATGAAATAAAAGCGAATCCCCGCGATATTGTGGATTACTACCTGCTATTTCCAAACCCGAAAGGATTTGAGGTGAAGAGATCCAATGAAAGTGGCAATGAATTCAGAGCCCGGGTACGGTCGCTTCAACCGGCAGAAAAGGTAAGTATCGTGATCGACAAAGCCAATGCCTATATAAGCATCAACGATGCCAGCGAAGAGCTGGGCAGCGAAATGCAAATGACACGTTACACAACCGCCACTGGGTCGGCTTATATCGCCGCACGGTTTTATGGGGATGGAGGAGACTGCGCTTCGGAACGCTTTCTGATCTATGAATACAAAAATCAGGAATGGAAGGATGTTACCACCAGAACATTACCGGCACTGAAGATGGCGGATTTTTATAAAGAGGGCACACTACCCTCTTTCGACCTGCAGCAATTCGATGTGACCTATATACTTCCGCAAAAAGGAACTACCATCAAAGCTTATATCCACCCACTCTGCGAGTTGGACCCGCTTTTCCCCGAAAGCGGAATTTCCTGGGATACGTATTACGAGGCCTACAAAAAAGCGAAGTACGATACCATCCCCTTGTATTGGAATAAGACGAAGGCGGTATTTCAGTTAACAAAATAAGAAGGTCCGGACTTTACCTTGCCATCCTGCAGTCTAAGGATTCCATAGCTGCAGGCGAGATCGTATTGTTTTCATAATTTTTCCGGAATAGATTTTCATTTATCTATGCAGGATTTGTACAACAATAGGTAGATTTGAGTTCAACATTTTTCATTATGAAACTTATAGGAGCAGGCTTCGGCAGGACAGGGACAAATTCTACGTACGAAGCATTGAATGAGTTAGGCTTCCCATGTTATCATATGGTGGAGGTGATCAGGAACAGGGCCAATAAAAAGCACCTGGATTTCTGGAATAAAGTGGCTAACGAGCCGGAAGGACAACAGCATAACTGGACGGAAGTATTCGCTAACTATCGTGCGACGGTTGATTTTCCGGGATCCTGCGTTTACAAAGAATTAATGCTAGCCTACCCCGATGCCAAGGTTATTTTAACGCTTCATCCCAAAGGAGCGGAAGGCTGGTACAAAAGCGTTATCAATACTATTTATTTTTCAGAAAGCACCTGGCAGTTTCAGGTCTTACGATTATTAACACCCTATGGCAGGAAGATGGGCAACATGAGCAGGAAGCTCATATGGAAACGCTTCATGAAAGATTGCATGAAGAGTAAAGCCGGAGCCATCGCCTTTTATAATCAGCATATTGAAAATGTAAAAGCCGCCGTTCCGGAAAATAAATTGCTGATCTATTCGGTAGACCAGGGCTGGGAGCCGCTTTGCAAATTTATGGGCGTGCCCGTACCCTCTACTCCATTTCCAAACTCCAACGATACAGTCGCCTTCCAGAAAACCATCCGCGGAATGAAGATGGGAGCCTATGTAATTCTTAGCCTGTTCGCTTTGCTGCTAAGCCTGATCGGGTATGGTCTGTATAAAATAAGCGGATAGATAGTACTACTTCTTCTAAATAAAAAAAGCCTGTCGATGACAGGCTTTTTTTATTTTAAGCCGGAATGAATTATTGCTTAACCAGCTTCACTGTTTTATGATAAGAGTCTCCGGAAATGGATACGATGTATATTCCTTCTGGCAAGCCATTGGGTAAGGAAAGAGTCGTTGAGTTCTGCTCAAGAGTTCCCGAGTAAACCTGCCGCCCATCCATGGCCGTGATGATAACACTTACATGTTCCTGATTAGCCGAAGCGTCCAGATTGATCACTAGTTTATTTGTAAATGGATTAGGATATACGTCAATATTTATTTCGCCGGCAGTTTGTACACCCAACCTGGGCGTTGGCACGCATCCACTCAGAGGATCCTGAATAATGGCCTGCACTTTTACACGATCGCTTTCGCAAGTGGTGCCCATAATAGAAACATAGAAATCAGCAGTCGCACTCAGAACAGGTGTTGTATAAGACGCTCCCGTTACTCCTGAAATTTCAACCTGATTTGCATCGTACCACCGATAGTTTCCTCCGAATTTGCCGGAAGACCCGCCCACAGCCGTTAAGGTAACGGATCCTTGTCCGCAACGTGTCACAGAGCCAGCCGTCGGTTTTGCAGGAGCGCATGGCAAGGTGCTCTCCGTAAAAGCTGTTTTGGCACCTTCGCAGCCTGTTGAAGTCACGGCACTTACATAGACAGGATATTCGGGTATAACATCGCCGCAATAAATATAATTGTAGCTATTGCCTGCATGATCTTGCAGCACAATATTATTGAAATAGTACCAGCGATAATAGGCCACTTGATCTGTTGAGTTGTTGTTGGCTAACGCAGTCCAATGTCCGCAAGCCACATTCACGTTTACTGCGGGAGCTGCCGGCAATCCATTCGTAAATAAAATCGCTTCCGAGCTAAGTACTGAACTACCGCAGTCGCTTCCAACCAGACAACGATAACGATAGCCATTCATAGCGGCAGTAGCATTGACCGTGTAGAAAGGTGAATTGGCGGATGCAATGGAAACAAAGCCGGAACCATTATTCATGTCTACCTGCCAGTTATAAAAGATCGCACCCGCCCCGGTTGCCTGCACCACAAAGGTCGCTGTTTTACCAGCACAGGTTGTCTGATCAACCGGATTGGTGACAATGCTGGTAGAAGGATCTATTTGTATACTGTATTCCTCTGAATAAATGTTTCCACAATTGCCCGAAATCAGGCAGCGAACAAGCGCATCTTTTATCGTCATATCGCTAAAGATGGTAATGGTTGAAGACGTAGCATTCGCCTGGATTGAAAAATTACTTCCTGCGGCTACCGGCGAGAAACCTACATCGCCCACTTTTTTAATTTCCCATTGGCTGGAATTAAATTCTCCTCCTATAGAAATAGAATAGGATTGCGGTTTCCCTATACAGAAATACTGGGGCTGACTCACAGAAGAAGAACTTATAAACGCTTTCGGATGAACTGTTATTGCAATACCATTCGCTGTATTGGTACAATTACCATCGAAGACCTGTGCGGAATAATATCCGTTTTGAGTAGCGACATAATCAGGAGAAGTAGCACCTGCGACAGGAATTCCATTGTTGTACCATTGTGTCTGAAGGGTGGAAGTATTGTGTAATGTTACGCTGCTTCCTTCGCAAAAATCAGTAGCTCCGCTGGCATTTGTAATACCGGAAGCGGGATAATCCAACCAGGAAATTGTTTTCTGCGCTGTTGCAGAGCAACCATACGTATTCGTGCCCGTTACCGTATAGACCGTTTGAGCCAGCGCCGGATCTGTGTTAAAAGCCAGGATGGTAGCGGTGGTTTCGCCGGTATTCCATGCATAGGTATCGGCACCGCTGGCGGTTAAGCTGGTGGTTTTGTTTTTGCAGAGGGTATTGCCGTTGGAGCTACTGACCGCCAGATTGGTCAGAGACGGATTGACGTTAACCGTTATATGGGCTCTCGGACTTGTACACGTAGAAGTGCCCGCATTAACCGCTTCGGCCTGATATGCATAAGAAACAGGGAGAGCCGTAGTATTCGTAAAAATGCCGCTCGTATAACTATTGCCTGTTGCCAGGAGCTGATTAAGATTGTTGTACCAATTCACGCTCGTATTATTTACAGGAGTTACCGATAAAACAGCAGGTGATCCGCTGCAAATGGAAACCACGGATGCAGTAGCAGGAGCATCCGGCGTATCGGTTACATCCAGACTCACCGGTGTTGAGTTTACCGGAGTGCCGCACTGCCCGCTGATCATGCAGCGATATTTGTAGCTGTTCATATCCAAGGTAGCCGTAACTACCTTCAGCATTGGGGAATTGCTATTCGTATATAAAGGATCGGCGGCATCCATATTGATAAAGCCGGTTCCTTTATCCACCTGCCATTCATAAGCAAGTGCTGCTCCGCTTGCACTTACCGAGACATTCACGGATGCTCCTTCGCAAACCGGATGAGAAATGGATTGTGATGAAATAGCAGGATTTGCCAAGATAGTTAGTATAGCAGAATTTGAAGTAGCGGTTCCGCATGAATTAGTCGTCACACAGCGATAAGAATATCCATTCAGGGAAGCCGGTGCACTTAACGATAAAGTCGAGCTTGTAGAAGTAGAGGTAATGCCTGGCTTCTGTCCGTTGTTAATGCTTTTAAAGCTTCCTCCCGGTGCTTTGTATTGCCAATCAAAGTTATCGACGGTGCCGGATGTGCTTACAGAAAAAGCGGCGTTTGTATTTTCACACACGTTTGCATTTTGAGCTTGCGTTACAAAAGAAACAGGTGATTGAATGTTCACAGTGACCGGTTTAATATCTGAACAACCGTTGTGGTATTGTTTCTTAATATAATAAGTACCGGGTGTTGAAATATGCTGAACAGCGCTAAGGTTGGTTATGTATAAGTTGTATGAAACGAATTTATACAATTGTCCTATCTGCTGCATAGAACTGTTGTAAAAGGTCACGTTCAAAAAGTCGCTGTCGTATCCGGTAACGGCATCCTTGTAGGCTGTGCTGATATCAACAGTCGCCGGGGCACAGACGGTCATAGGATTTGTGATGGTCAGGTTCGGACCAACAGCCGTGCTGATGCGGAAGTATCCGACGGATACGGAAGAACATCCTCCTCCTGAAGATAGTATTACGCGGAAAGCATAGTCGCTTGCTGCATTGAGTGGAAAGGTAGTATACTCAAACAAGTCTGCTGTATTCGGAATAGCGGTCCATTTGTTGCCGTTGCCTACCGTGTATTCCCAATGATCAATTTTACCGGAATAAATACCTTGTAATCTCAAAACGCCAACCGTGCTGTTGCCGCATAAGCCATCTATAAAGGTAACGCCCGGATGATCTTTCCAGACAATATCGCCCGTTACCGTAAAAGGCTGCGTGAAGATGGTACATGATACCACATTAGACCATTGATAACTATTCGTCTTTGCATCGTAGTAGTAAACTCTAATGTAATAGGTGTTTCCCGTTGGACTTCCCGCCGGAAAAGAAGGATTTGTGGCATAAACAGATCCTGAAAAATTGAAAGTGCTAGTAGTACCTCCAATGCTTTTTACATACCCGCTAAAGGTTGAATTTGTGCCAATATCCCAGGTCATAGGAATTTGTTTATTGCCTAAGCTGATCGCAGCTATTTCCGTTTCGCCGCATAGAATCGTCTTATCAATCGAAATAGCATTCGGAGTAGCGTAAGCAGAAGAGGAGGATAAAATGAAAAGAGAAAA
>JBJMLY010000114.1:0-3009 GCA_045805025.1 Cytophagaceae bacterium
CCAGTCCATTACTGAGTGTTTCATCTTCATTCTATTCCAGACCTGACCCAATTTATCTACATATAACTAGTTTTGATCTATAAATAAACCATATTTATTAAAGCATGCTAAGTACTTATACTGTATAATATATAAATTAAATATATATAAATCGTATATTAATTGCAATTTGTCGACAAATAATGAAGATTCGACGTATTTAATAAATAACAGAGAAGGCTATCTAATCAGAGAATACCGAGCTAGTTCCGGAAGTAGCGCTTTATGGTGAAAAACCGAAAGGACAATACTTAAAGAAAAGTGCTTATTACTCGGGGTACTTACCGATCCAGACATTGATGGAAAAACGGCCATCCTTGAATTCTGCCGGGGCCGCTGTCTGCTTCACTGTATGAACGGTGCGGGAATCAAAAAGCACCAGCCTGTTATTGAGAGGATCAATGGCGGTTTCACGGGTTTGACCCACCAATTCCTCTCCCCAAAGTAAACCGTCACTGAGAGTCAGCTCACCTCCGCTGAATTTTCTTGGACTGGTATGGACATAATAAATAAAACTGATGATGCGGGTGTCATCCCAGGGTATGCGATCATAATGCCATTTATAGTGATCCTTATCGCCGTAACGGCTCACCTGGGTAGACCAGTAATTACATTCACGCAGCTGATGGAAAGGAGCGGGTGCTGCGTCCAGTAAAGACAGGATCTTTTCGTCCTGCATAAATCCGTCGATCATTCTGAGCAGAGGAGACCTGGCACGGATTTCAAATACTTCCTCAGGCCCTGCATCCGGATCTGCCGAGAAAACCTGGTCCATATGCAGGTTAAGATTGGAACGGTAATTTTTATTCACTGCTCCTGCATCGCCCAGAGCGGAAGTAATATAATGCTCCTGCAAGGAAACAACATGCTCATGAATTTCTTTGTTTTCTTCGAGGGGAAGAAAATCATCAATAATAATGTGGAAGCATGGTTCCCTGCGGATCTGAATATTCATGAACAATTTTCCGCAATTTAATAAATTAATGAAGCCTGGCAGGTCTTCAGTGAAGAAAATAAATTTTAAAGGTAGTACCCTTATCCACTTCGCTTTCCACTTCGATTTTTCCTCCGTTGTTCTCGATAATTCTTTTCATGATCCACATTCCGATACCGGTTCCTTCAATATCATAGTTGATCCTTTTGAAAGGAAGAAAGACTTTATCCAGATCCTTTTTCCGTATTCCAATGCCGTTATCGGATATTGAGAGAAGTGTATAATGATCATTGCTCTGTTCTGATTTTATGCTGATAAGCAGCTTTCTGTTTTCAGCTCTGTATTTAATGGCATTGGAAAGAATATTATAAAATATGCTCCGGAGATTTTTCCGTAAAAACCGCACAACAGGGACCGCAAAGTCTACCTGTATTTCCGCCTGTGAAGATTCGATAGAATTCGCCAGTGTTACTTTCACTTCCTCAATAAGCTCTGCAAAAGTAAGGTCTTCGAGCACCATTTTCTGATCGTCGACTTTAACTACTTCGGTCAGATCGTTAAGGATTACCTTTAAAATATCCAGCGACTTAAAAACAAGATTAAAATAATCCTGAAATTTATCGGAGGCATTCTGCTCCATGGATTCCGCATGCAGAAGTTTAAGCAGCGATTCTATATTGCCCACCGGTGAACGCAGATCGTGAGTTGCTGAATAAACAAAATTATCGAGGTCTTTATTAATATGCTTAAGCCGCTTATTTTTCTTAGAGAGATTCTCATTGGCATTATTAAGCTTATCTTTTGTATGGATCAGATGGTCGGCCATTTGCTTCTGATCATGGATATCCGTGGATGTGCCGATCCATTTAAGCACCCTTCCATCTTCATCCAGCATAGGGATTGCTCTTGTGAGAAACCATCGTGATTCACATTCCTTGCTGATGATGCGGTATTGCATGGTGAATTCATTATCCGTATCGAGGATATCGTTCCAGTTTTTCATTACTGCTTCCAGGTCGTCGGGATGAATGCAGTTCTTCCAGCCGAAATCTTTGTAGGAAATAAAATCCTGACCTGTGTACTCGGTCCACTTGCGGTTGGCATAGATAAATCCACCGCGGGCATTGGTGATCCATAGCAGCTGAGGCATGGACTCGGCGAGAAACCGGTAATTTTCTTCGCTTTCCCGAAGTCTTCTTTCTATCTGGGTGATCTCGGAGGTCTCCATTAAAGAGCCCACCATGCGCAATGCTTTGCCTTCTTTGTTTCGGATAATAAAACCCCGGTCTATGACGAATGTATATTTCCCATCCATACGCAAAAGCCTGTATTCATCCTTCCATTTGGACACATCCGAGTTGATAGCCCCATATATTCCATGCAACACTCTTTCGCTGTCGTCGGGATGAACGCGACTCTTCCACATTTCAAACTGCGACTTTCTCTGGGGAGAACTCATTCCGAAATTCTTCTTAAGCGCTTCATTATGCCAGAGCGAATTATTAACCAGATCCCAGTCCCACATAGCTTCCTGGGTGGCTTCTGCAATAAGCCTGAACCTTTCATTGCTCAGAAAAATTTCGTGTGTCCTTTCGGCAACCTTGCTTTCAAGATCTTCATTCAGAACTTTTAAGTCGGATGTCTTTTCTTCCAGCTTGATGTTGGTTTCAAACAATTTAATTTCAGCAAGCCTGCGTTCGGTAATGTCGGCAATGCTGCCTATAAATTTCCGGGCCCCAGTTAAATGATCTTCTACCAGCTCTGCCCTGCACAGACAAAAAACTTCCTTGCCTGAAGGAAGATTCATCCTGAAATCGCATTCGCAGGAGATCAGCTTTGTCAGAGAACCCTGAACGCAATCGGACACTTTTTCCCTGTCCTTCTCATCAATTCTTTCAAGAAGTGCGTCAAAATTCATTTCTCCGTCTTCCTCATATTCAAAAATATTGTAGAATTCAGGAGTCGATCTGAATTTTCCGGCAGCCAGATCCCATTCGAATGAACCCACTCTGGCCGCAGCCTGGGATTGCAATAAA
>JBJMLY010000115.1:0-2598 GCA_045805025.1 Cytophagaceae bacterium
CAAAATTGACGTATTGGTGAATGATGCAGGCATTCAGTTTGTTTCGCCCATAGAAGACTTCCCTGATGAAAAATGGGAGGCAATTATTGGTATTAACCTGAGCGCATCCTTTTATACCTGCAAAGCGGTATGGAAAGGGATGAAAGAAAAAAAGTATGGCCGGATCATTAATATTGCTTCTGCACACGGACTGGTGGCTTCTGAGTTTAAAAGCGCCTATGTAGCTGCCAAGCATGGGCTGGTTGGCTTAACCCAGAATGCCGCCCTTGAATATGCTGCCAAGGGAATAAGAGTCAATTGTGTGGGGCCTGCTTTTATAAAAACCCCTCTGCTGGATGTTCTTGATTCGGCTACCATGGATTTTCTTGTCACCCAGCACCCGATCGGCAGGTTGGGAAGACCCGAAGAAGTCGCTGAACTGGTAGTCTGGCTTAGTTCTGAAAAAGCCTCCTTTGTGACGGGAAGTTATTATCCGGTGGATGGAGGATATTTGTCCAGGTAGCAACTCAGTTTTAACTTGCTTTTGTATTGAACAGTCCCATCTTGTTCTGAAAAATCAAGGCTACTCCGGAGGCTCTCTGCTTGGCTTCTTCCGCCTTGCTTCCTGAAAAGTGTTCATCGACGGTCTGAATAAACAATTCCATCCACCGGTCGAAATGATCGCGTTTTACTGGAAGTACTGCGTGTTTAGGGAAAGGCTGCCCTTTATAATCCATCGTACCCAGCAGCATGGAACTCCAGAATTTATACATGGTGGGCAGGTGTTTAGGCCAGTCCACTTTCGCTACCTCATTAAAAACCGGCGATAATAATTCATCCTTATTTACTTTTTCATAAAATGAGTCTACAAGCTTTTGTACATCTTCTACAGTTGAAATGTCTTTCATCGTCTTTTCTATAATTACATGTATATGCTGTCGTTTCCTTTTTTAAGTTTGATGATCCCTAACCAGTTAAACAATAAAATCACAGGATAAGTTGGGTCAAACTCAAACCATCTGATTCCGAAGTTCGCTCTTCCTCCATAGGTATGGTGGTTGTTGTGATAGCTTTCTCCCATCATCAGGAAGTCCACAGGAAGAAAATTTTTGGAGGTATCATTCACTTTGAAATTGGTATAGCCGAATTTATGGGCGAACCAGTTGATAATAGCGCCGTGTATAGGCCCCATGAGAAAATGTATGGGCAGCAGTAAGAACATCCACCAGGCGGTAGCGAATTTGATGTAAATGAGTACGTAGACAGTACCCCAGGCAATTCTTGAAATCCAGTTGTCGCCCAGCCTTTCAGCAAATCCCCAGTAAGGAACGTTTTTCTTAAACTTTTCCTCCAGCTTTATTCTGTCATGAAGAATATCATTGTAGATATTTTTTGTCTTCCACATCATATTCATCAATCCAGTGGAGTAAAGAGGAGAGTGAGGGTCTTTCTCTGTATCCGCATAGGCATGGTGCAGCCGGTGCATGACTCCATAGGCTTTCGGGCTCAGGAATGAAGAACCCTGAAAGATGTACGAGAGTATATAAAACACCTTTTCCGATCTTTTTCCCATCGTGAACATCTGATGGGCTGCATACCTGTGCAGGAAGAAAGTCTGGGCGAAAAGCGAAAGAAACCAGTGAAGCGCGAAGAATATTAGTATAAACATATTGATGGAGATTAAATCACATAATTGTATAAGAGTAAATTTTTGCCATAAACCCTTTCATATTGTTTTGAAAAGAATTGTTTATGGTAATTTGACTTTATGATATCATGAAATCATCTTCGGTTTCTTCCGGATATAGAATTGTTCTGGTCTTTTTAATAAGATTGCCAAGCAGGGTGAGAATTTCCTGGATATCTTTTGAATCATGGGCAAATCCTTTTTCAAGATCGATTCCCAGAAGCTCGGCATGTTCGAGCGCGAAAGCTTCGTTCTCCTGCAGATCGATTCCGGAATATTTGAACGCTTTTTGAAGACATATGGAGGAAGACCGCAATTCATTTCCAAGACGTTCGTTGTTATTCGATTTTCCAAACTCGATGCTTGCATTGATGTAGTGGGTGATTCCAAGAGAAAGATAAGATCGGGCTATCGGTGTCTTCAGATTTCCCGCAATAATTTTTTCTTGTTTTTCAATCTTGCTGATAATTGCCTGTAATTCATCGTCGGCCTTTTTCAGGTATTTCTTAACGGAACTACGCGATGTCTGATCGTTTTTTATTTTTATCAAGGCAGCCGCTTTTTGAAAATTACTAATGGCAGTTGGTTCATGATCCGTTGTTTTAACATAAGCGCTGTCTATATGGACATTCAACTCTTCTTCCGGTCGCCAGTAGTCGTCTTCCCGGTCCGTCATAATCCAGCAATGCTTTCCTGAAACATCGCATACCCTGTATAAAACAGAATCAACTTCATTTTCGGAGGCAGTGCTGTCTTTGATCTTCGAGGATAAGTTCTTTAATGCTTTGGAAGAATTTACTATTTCTGGGTCCTTGTTTTTTGCCGATTGTTTTTCCAGCAAGAGCCCCGCTTCTTTGATCTTTCTTGAAGACTCCTTATAATTTTTATTGGCGTGAGCTTTCTTTCCTGCCTGGAGAAGCTTATCTAATTCA
>JBJMLY010000116.1:0-3998 GCA_045805025.1 Cytophagaceae bacterium
AAATTCATCAACATCAACTTTGAAAAGAATAAGAACGATACGATTCCCAACAGTCTTACGGCTTTTATTCATAGCAGCCCGCTGAAGAAATATCAGATCACCGATGAATTTGGCTTAAATGTGAGCCAGGGCTTTATACCGGGGCCATTCGGAAATATTACCTTTAAGGAAAGAAATACATTTAAAGGATTTGAGATCCTTGAAGTAAATCTACGCTATTCCATTACAGGACAATCGGCCGTATCAGACCCCGGACATGTGCTGCAAACAAAGGAATATGGTATTAACACCTCTCTCACCTTCCCTCAGTTTTTTTTTCCCACCAGAATACGCTATAGATTTTATGATTACAATCCGAAGACCAAGATCATTTCAGGTTACACCATTGTCAACCGTCCGGAATATACCCGTTCGAATCTGAGAGCAGCCCTTAACTACAACTGGAATCCGAATCCAAAAACCTTATACACCTTTTCACCTATTGATCTCACCATCATTAATACCATACGGAAAACGGAGGCTTTTCAGGCATACCTGGAATCTTTGCAGGCCAAAGGAAACAACCTGATCAATAGCTTCAGGAAATCCTTCGTGTCGAACATAAACCTTTCCTATGTTTTTAATAATAGTGAGTTCGGGTCCAATAAAAAATCGAGGTACATACGGTTGTATGGTGAGTCGGGCGGTACAACTCTGAATCTCCTGGATAAAATCCTATTGAATCATCATGATAGCCTTTTTAAGCTGAAAGCATTCCGCTACATAAAGCTTAATGCCGAGTTCAGGTTTTACTTTCCGGTCAGCAAGCATAATACCTTTGCTGTGCGCTTTGATTTCGGATATGCCAATGCTTATTCAGGCACCCACACACTGCCTTACGAAAAATATTTCTTCGCCGGAGGCGCTAACAGCAACCGTGCCTGGAAGCCCCGACGTCTGGGCCCCGGCACCTATGCCGATACTTCAGAAACCGGGCAAATTATCTATAAATTCGAGAAGCCCGGTGATATCCTGTTTGAAAACAATTACGAATTCCGCCACAAGATCATTGACTTCCTGAATGGTGCGGCATTTATTGATATGGGCAATGTATGGACTTTGCGCGAAGATCCGGCACGACCCGGC
Organism: Cytophagaceae bacterium; assembly: GCA_045805025.1. Classification (GTDB taxonomy): domain Bacteria; phylum Bacteroidota; class Bacteroidia; order Cytophagales; family Cytophagaceae; genus DATMOV01. Next base: position 1,126 of record JBJMLY010000116.1, read on the forward strand.
GCACAATTTCATACCCGTAATTTTCTGTCGCAGATCGCAGTTGGCGCCGGCTATGGATTCAGGCTGGATTTTTCCTTCCTGATACTGCGTTTCGACATTGGTGTAAAGATGTGGGATCCGGCACAGGAAGCGGGTAAAAAATTCGTCGCAAGAAATCTAAGCTTAAGACATCCTTTCGGGGCGCCCGAACAGGCAGTCTTCAACATTGGTATCGGTTATCCTTTCTGATATGGCTGATCAAAGCAGTATACGAATACGGAAATGGGACCTTCTCCTGGGGCTGACTGCAGGTACTGTATTTGTCCTTTCTGTGATGGGCAGCGGACCAGGCATCACCGACGACTCCATCAATTACCTGAATGCGGCTACAGGATTTCCATACATGCAGAAGATTGACGGTTCGGCTTTTACAGAATGGCCTCCCCTGTATCCCGCTATTCTTAGTCTGTATAAGCTTAGCGGACTAAATATTCTCCACTTTGCAACGTTGGTAAACGGTATCAGCTTCTGCCTGAGCATCGTGTTCTTTAACCGTATGACGGAATTCCTGTTCAAAAACAGGTTTGTATACGGCACTTATCTTCTTTGTCTGCTCTGCTCCGTTCCGCTGATTCAGTCCAGCGTCTTCCTATGGTCGGAATCATTTTTTATTCTGTTGATTCTTCTCGCCCTCCGCATTCTGATAAAATACCTGGAAAAACGGGATTTCAGTCAGTTCATCCTGCTGATCGCTCTTTCCATTTTACTGTGCCTGCAGCGCAAATCGGGAATAATTTTCTGCGGCGCTTTCGCTGTGATCCTTTTCTACTACAGATCACAGACTATTTCTAAAATTCTTCTAGAAATTCTTGCCTACCTTTGCCTGAGCTGTGCTCCTTTTTTTCTGTGGACCTACCGCCGCTATCTGCTCAGCGGTTCAGCAACCAGCCAAAGAATGTGGGAACCTGAACGGATAGGAGAAAATATCCGTCAGACTGCCGACATACTCAGTTCCTGGCTGATGCCCGATGAAATTCCTCTGCCTGTCAGAAGCATTCTACTGGCCGCATTACTCCTGGTCTTTATACTGACACTTAGAAAATCTGAACCTCAAATCTTACAGAAAAGAATTTTTCTTTCAATTTCCATCATCGTCCTGAATACCTATGTACTTACGCTCTGCCTGATATTCTTATACCTGCGTGCGGATGAGCCCATCGACGACCGACTGCTTTCTCCTGTATATCTTTTTTTCATCTTCCTTACTTTTACCGGAATTGATAAGCTTATTGAAATCAATATACCGGCCAGGTCTGCAGGAAAAGTAATTCTGGCCGGAGCGGCGGTTCTTTGCCTGTATTGTATTGTTCGTACAGGCTTTCACATCTGCCGCTGGAACGTGCAGGGAACAGGAGGCTATAATACGAAGCGCTGGACCGATAATAGCCTTATTCAATACCTTCTAAATGATAAGACCGGGCAAACAATTATCAGCAATAATATTTATGCCCTTGCCTATCCATTGAAATTCAAAGAGTCCCGAAGCAATTCTTTAAAAAACCTTCCGGATAACTCTTCCACACGTCCTAACATCGTTGTTTACTTTTCGCAGGGATACATACATCCCTCCGTTAAAAATGATAATTTTACACCCGATACCACGAGGGGTAATATTTTATATCAGGGAAAAGAAGGTATCATTATTCAGGAATAATAACTATGTCATTAAAAAATAAAGCCGAAGAATGGTTTAAGGAACTGCAGGATAAAATCTGCGCAGAACTGGAAAAGATGGATGGCGCCGGAAAGTTTGCCGAAGATCAGTGGATCCGGGAAGAAGGCGGAGGCGGAAGATCAAGAGCTATTACAGACGGCCGGCGTATTGAAAAGGGAGGCGTCAATTTTTCTGCCGTCTATGGGAAAACACCTGAGAAAATTCTGAAAGCCCTGAATCTGTCGCAAGCCGATTTTTATGCCACCGGCATCTCTCTGGTGCTGCATCCACAGAACCCGTGGTCGCCGGTCATTCACATGAATCTCCGCTATTTTGAGATGAGCAATGGTGTACACTGGTTTGGCGGAGGCATAGACCTAACGCCCCATTATGTAATACCTGAAGACGCGGTATTCTTTCATCAGCAGCTTAAGAATGCCTGCGACCGTCATAACAAAGACTGGTATAAGGAATTTAAAAAGTGGGCCGATAATTATTTCTTTATCGATCACAGGAACGAGACCCGCGGCATCGGAGGAATATTTTTTGACCGATTAAGCGCAGGTCATGAAAAAAGCATGGAGCAGATATTCGAATTTGTCAAAGAAGTGGGCAATACATTTCTTCCCACCTATCTTCCTCTGATGCAAAAAAATTCAGATCGCCCCTACAGTCCGGAGCAAAAGCAGTGGCAATATTTACGGAGAGGAAGGTATGTGGAGTTCAACCTGGTATACGACAAGGGCACTAAATTCGGACTGGATACAAACGGCAGGACGGAATCTATTCTAATGAGCATGCCCCCCCTGGCAGGCTGGAAATACAACTTTCAGCCGGAAAAAAGTTCGGAAGAACAGAAAACCCTGGACTGGCTTAAAAAAGACATGAACTGGATTGCTTAAAGACCTTCTCGATATCGACAACAAAATGCTCCTTTGGGCGAACGGTCATAACAGCCCGTTCTGGGACGATATCATGCTGGCCTTTTCCGAGCGCTTCTTCTGGGTGCCGTTTTATGCTGTACTGGTCGCTCTGATCATTTACAAATACAGGCAGAGAAGTATTCTGATCCTGCCGCTGATTACCCTGATGGTCATTTCTACCGACCAGTTTGCCTCACATCTTCTCAAGCCATTGGTTGGCAGACTCAGACCCTGCTATGATGAGAACCTTATGCATT
>JBJMLY010000117.1:0-7021 GCA_045805025.1 Cytophagaceae bacterium
ATAAATTTCTTCATTACAGTTTTGTAGCTTTTCCTCCGGCTTTTTCAATGGCTGCGATCGCTGATGCTGAAAAAGCGTGCGCTTTTACTTCCAGCTTGGCTTTTAACTCTCCTCTGCCCAACACTTTTACTTTATCATTTTTGGCCATAAGACCATTGTTGCGAAGCAATTCTATGTCAATTACAGTTGATTTGGATGATTTAGCAAGATTTTCCAGAACATCCAGGTTGATGCCTTTGAATTCAATTCTATTAGGGCTGTTAAATCCAAACTTAGGAATACGTCTCTGAAGTGGCATCTGTCCTCCTTCGAAACCAGCCTTATAGCTAAAGCCGGAACGTGACTGAGCTCCTTTGTGACCTCTTGTAGAGGTTCCACCTTTTCCGGAACCAGTTCCGCGGCCTAGTCTTTTCTTATTTTTTGTCGAACCTTTAGCAGGTCTTAATGAACTTAATTTCATAGTTATAATTCACTTACTATTACCAAATGATTAACTTTTTTAACCATACCTTTTAGCTGCGGAGTGTATTCCACCTGCACGCTCTTGTCAATTTTACCAAGACCCAATGCTTTGATTGTAAGCTTCTGATCAATTGGTCTGTCTATGACACTTTTTATCTGAGTGATCTTTACCTTAGCCATCTTATTTTCCGTTAAATACTTTAGATAAAGGTATTCCTCTCTGCTCGGCGATACTATGAGGTGCCTTCATTCTAAGAAGGGCATCGAAAGTAGCCTTAACCACGTTATGTGGGTTTGAAGAACCTTTTGATTTAGCCAATACATCTTTTACACCAGCGCTTTCAAGTACCGCTCTCATCGCACCACCGGCAATTACTCCTGTACCCGGTGCAGCTGGCTTTAACAATACAAGACCTCCACTGTATTTTCCAATCATATCATGAGGCACAGTTCCTTTAAGAACCGGTACTTTGATAAGATTCTTTTTAGCATCATCAATTCCTTTCGTGATGGCGTCAGTTACTTCGTTTGCCTTACCCAAGCCATATCCAACCACACCGTGACCGTCGCCTACTACTACGATTGCAGAAAAACTGAATCTGCGTCCGCCTTTTACCACTTTGGCCACTCTTTGAATAGCAACGACTTTCTCTTTTAAGTCTATTTCGCTTGCTTTAACTGATCTTACGTTTACCTGAGACATAATTTATTAGAATTTAAGACCCCCTTCTCTGGCGCCTTCGGCCAAAGCTTTTACTCTTCCGTGATACAGATATCCACCTCTGTCAAATACAACCTCTGTAATACCTGTGCTGATGGCTTTTTCCGCCAGCTTCTGACCTACAGATTTTGAAATTTCAACCTTTGTACCTTTTGCAGTTTTCAATTCAGCTGAACTGCAGCTTAATAATGTTGTACCTGATTTGTCATCGATCAGCTGAGCATAAATTCCTTTATTGCTTCTGAATACTGATAACCTTGGTTTAGTTGCTAATCCGGAGATATTCTTACGGATGCTTCTTCTAATTCTTAATCTTCTTTTATCCTTAATAGTTGCCATCTTAATTATTATTTAGCAGCAGTTTTACCAGCTTTTCTTCTAACAACTTCATTAACAAATCTGATACCTTTTCCTTTGTATGGTTCCACCTTACGAAGAGATCTTAATTTGGCAGCTACTTGTCCGATAAGTTGCTTATCAATGCTTTCTAAAGTCACGATAGGATTTTTACCTTTATCAGTCACAGCCTTTACAGATATTTCTTTAGGCATAGCCATGAAGATATTGTGTGAATATCCAAGACTGAGCTCGAGAACATTGTTTGGTAATGCATTGGCTTTAAAACCTACCCCTACCAGTTCCAGCTCTGCTTTATAACCTTCGCTCACACCAACCACCATATTCTGGATCAACGATCTGTATAAACCGTGTAAAGCTTTATGTCTTTTTTGTTCAGTAGGTCTTTCCAGTACAATTTCACCATCCTTCACAGATACTTTAATATCCGGATCAACGGTCTGAGAAAGACTGCCTTTGGGGCCCTTTACGACTACCTGATTTCCTGCTCCAACTGTAATTTCAGTTTTAGCGGGTACTGTAATTGGTTTTTTACCTATTCTTGACATATTACTTGCTCTTTATTAATAAACGTAGCACAACACTTCGCCGCCAATATTCAGATCCCTTGCTTCTTTATCGGTGATTACACCCTTAGAAGTTGAGAGTATTGCTATACCGAGACCATTTAATACACGGGGCAGGTTTTCTGCCTGTACATATTGACGAAGCCCTGGAGTGCTCACTCTTTCAATTTTCACAATAGCAGGCTGCTTAGTCGTTGCATTGTACTTTAATGCAATTTTAATGCTACCCTGAACCTTGTCATCCTCGAATTTATAATTCTGGATATACCCTTTATCATACAATACTTTTGTAATCTCCTTCTTAATGTTTGAAGCAGGTATATCTAAAATTCTATGATTAGCCTTGATGGCATTTCTCAATCTCGTCAGAAAATCTGCTATTGGATCTGTCATTTTTATATTATTTTATTCAATTATTTTAAAATCAAAAGCCCTAAAAACAGGGCTGCAAAGTTAATTAAGTTTTTTCAAATAATCAACTTATTCTATTATTACCAGCTTGCCTTGGTAACTCCAGGTATTTTACCTGCTACAGCAAGATCACGGAAAAACACCCGGGAAATGCCGAATTTTCTCATATATCCTCTTGGTCTGCCGCTCAGTTTGCATCTATTATGCAATCTAACTGCTGAAGAAGCTCTTGGAAGTTTGTCAAGTGCCTTATAATCACCTGCTTCTTTCAATGCTGCTCTCTTTTTTGCATACTTTGCAACAAGCGCTATTCTTTTTCTTTCTCTTGCTTTTACTGATTCCTTTGCCATGTTAAACTATATTTTTTGTGAAGTAAAAGGTAAGCCAAATGCTCTTAGTAATTCGAGGCTTTCCTCGTCGGTAGAGGCAGTTGTCACAAAAGTGATATCCATACCTGAGATTTTTGTTACCTTGTCAATACTGATCTCAGGGAATATAATCTGCTCTTTTACACCCAGGGTATAATTTCCTCTTCCATCAAATCCCTTATCACTGATTCCTTTAAAGTCTCTTACACGGGGAAGAGCGATCGTCATTAAACGATCAAGGAATTCGTACATTTTCTCACCTCTAAGAGTAACCTTTGCGCCGATAGGCATATTGGCTCTCAGCTTAAAGTTTGAAATATCTGCTTTTGATTTGGTAGAAACTGCTTTCTGGCCGGTAATCTGAGTCAACTCATCCAGACCTATATCTACCAGCTTTTTATCTGCGACTGCAGCACCAATTCCTTTGTTGACTACAATTTTTGTAATCTTAGGAACCTGCATAACTGATTTATATTGAAATTTAGATTTTAATGCAGGAACAACTTCCTTTACATATTTATCTTTTAATCTAGGACTAGCCATATATTACCCCTCCCTTATTTTTTAGAAGTTTTTTCTACTTTGCTTTTTTCGGCGGTTTTCTTTGCAGTTTTTGCAGTCGTTCCGCTTCCTGAATCTACCAGCATCAGATTACTGATGTGTACAGGAGCCTCTCTCTTCTCAATACCACCATTGGGCTTGGAAGCTGTAGGCTTGATATGTTTTGTTACAATATTAATACCTTCCACAAGGGCCTTGTTTTCAGCAGAAATGATAGAAAGTATTTTCCCGCTCTTGCTTCTGTCATCCCCGGCGATCACTTTTACCGTGTCACCTTTTTTTACGTGGAATTTTTTCTGAATTATCTTCTTGGTCTGCATGATTATAAAACTTCTGGTGCTAGGGATACTATTTTCATGAATTGCTTTTCTCTCAATTCTCTGGCTACAGGTCCGAATATACGGGTTCCTCTTGGCTCATCGTTAGCAGTAAGAAGTACGGCGGCGTTATCAGCAAATCTGATATAAGAACCGTCAGGTCTTCTCACTTCTTTCCTGGTGCGAACAATAACTGCTTTAGAAACAGTTCCTTTTTTAAGATTGCTTGATGAAAGAGCGGATTTAACAGTAACCACTATTTTATCTCCTACCGAAGCATATTTCTTTCTGGTTCCACCTAACACACGGATTACAAGCACTTCTTTTGCTCCGCTGTTATCTGCCACATTCAGTCTTGACTCTTGCTGTATCATAATTATTTAGCTCTTTCAATAATTTCAACTAATCTCCAACGCTTTAATTTGCTTAAAGGTCTGGTTTCCATGATTCTTACTGTGTCCCCGATGCCGCACTCATTCTTCTCATCATGGGCCATGAATTTTGAGGTTTTCTTAAGAAACTTTCCGTACATACCGTGCTTTACTTTGGTTTCAACGGCAACAGTAACAGACTTAGTCATTTTATTACTAACTACCTTACCTACTCTTTCTTTTCTAAGATTTCTATTCTCCATAAAATTCAATTATTTAGCTTTCTTAGCTGTTAATTCAGTTTTAAGCCTTGCAACCAATTTTCTACTGTTCCTGATTTTCATTGGATTTTCAATAGGAGTTATGGCGTGACCAAACTTCATACGATTCAAAGCTTCGGTTTCTGCAGCTATCTTATCGTTAAGCTCAGCAACACTTAATCCTTTTATTTCTTTACTTTTCATATTATTAGACTATTCAGCGTAATCAGGACGAATAACAATTCTTGATTTTACAGGAAGCTTTTGTGCAGCAAGTCTCAATGACTCCTGTGCTACTTGTTTTGTAATCCCTCCGGATTCAAAAATAATAGTTCCTGGTTTTACACAAGCTACCCAATATTCCGGGGCACCTTTACCTTTACCCATACGAACCTCAGCAGGTTTTTTGGTGATAGGCTTATCAGGGAAGATTCTAATCCAAACCTGGCCTTCTCTCTTCATAGCACGTGTCATAGCGATACGGGCTGCTTCAATCTGGCGGCTGGTGATTCTGCCTGGCTCCAAAGCCTTGATACCAAAAGATCCGAATTCTATAGAGTAACCTCTTGTGGCTATACCTCTAACTCTTCCTTTTTGCTGCTTTCTATACTTTGTTCTTTTTGGCTGTAACATCTTAAATTACTTTTACCTTAATAGTATCAATTAACTTCTTTTTCTTTTCTGACCTGAATCTGGTCTTTTCCCTCTTCCACCTCTGTCTCCTCTATCTCCGCCTCTCTTCTGGTTTGGGCCTCCTGATGCAGGAGATGTTTCAGCGGACTGGCTAGCCACTCCAACATTTGGCGAAAGATCTCTCTTTCCGAATACTTCGCCCTTCATGATCCAAACCTTAATTCCGATTTTACCATATACTGTATGAGCTTCAGAGATTGCATAATCAATATCAGCTCTCAAAGTATGAAGAGGAATTCTTCCTTCCTTATATTGTTCTGTTCTTGCCATTTCAGCACCGCCTAATCTGCCTGAACATTTAATCTTAATTCCAAGCGCTCCGACTCTCATCGTGGAAGCGATTGCCTGCTTCATAGCCCTTCTGTATGAAATACGGGCGGCCAGCTGCTGTCCTATGGATTCTCCCACAAGCTTTGCATCAAGCTCAGGTCTTTTTATTTCAAAGATGTTGATCTGAACATCCTTGCCTGTAATTTTTTTAAGCTCTTCTTTAATCTTATCAACTTCAGCTCCGCCTTTTCCAATTACTACTCCAGGGCGAGCGGTATTAATTGTAAGGGTAATTCTCTTCAAAGTTCTTTCAATAACAATCTTTGAAATTCCTCCTTTAGGTATACGAGCGTACACATATCCTCTGATTTTTTCGTCTTCAACGAGTTTATCGGAGAAGGTTTTGCCGCCATACCAATTAGAGTCCCAGCCTTTAATAATACCTAGCCTGAATCCTACGGGGTTTACTTTTTGTCCCATCTGAAGTTAATTATTTAGTTTTTTTAGTGCTTTTTTTAGGCTCTGCCTTTTTTTCTTCCTTCTTAGAAGAGGTTTTCTTGGCTGCCGGCTTTTCTGCTTTTTTCTCTTCAGCAGTTTCTACATCTTGCTGTAATGTGTTACCTGGGAATTTAATACTGTCAATGACAAGAGTAACATGATTAGATCTCTTTCTTACTCTGTATCCTCTTCCCTGAGGAGCAGGTCTTAATCTCTTAAGCATTCTGCCTCCATCCACAAAAATTTCTTTGATAAACAGATCAGCCTCTTCCAGTCTCAAATCAGGGTTTTTAATCTGCCAGTTAGAAATTGCCGATAACAATAACACTTCCAGTCTAGCGGCGCCTGATTTAGGCTGAAGCTTAAGAATACCTAAAGCAATATTTACTTTTTTGCCTCTTACCAGGTCTGCAACCAGACGCATTTTTCTTGTAGAGGTAGGCACGTTGTTTAATGAAGCAACCGCCGCACCTTGCTTCTTGGCAAGCTTAATTTGCTCTTTTTTCTCTCTTTTGAGAACCGATCTTCTCTTTTTTAATACTGCTTCCATAATAATTAAGCGGACTTTTTAGCAATGTGACCTCTGAAATTTCTTGTCGGTGAAAATTCGCCCAATTTATGACCAACCATGTTTTCTGTTACATAAACCGGAATGAATTTATTGCCGTTATGTACGCCGAATGTATGTCCAACAAAATCAGGAGAAATCATGGATCTTCTGGACCAGGTTTTAATCACCGATTTTTTACCTGCATCATTCATTACCTGGACTTTTTTTTCCAGTCTGAAGTCTATATACGGCCCTTTTTTTAGTGAACGTCCCATTATTTAGTCTTTCTGGCGATTATTAAATTATTAGAATATTTGTTTTTATTTCTTGTCTTCTTGCCTTTAGCAATTAAACCTTTTCTTGAACGTGGATGACCTCCTGAAGCCTTACCTTCACCACCACCCATCGGGTGATCAACCGGGTTCATAGCAACACCTCTTACTCTTGGCCTGATTCCAAGCCATCTGTTACGGCCGGCTTTACCGGTTGCAAGGTTCATATGATCGCCATTCGATACAGCGCCTACTGTTGCTACACATGCTGTAAGCACAAGTCTCATTTCACCGGAAGGCAATTTGATCGTAGCGTACTTTCCTTCACGTGCAAGTAACTGGGC
>JBJMLY010000118.1:0-1592 GCA_045805025.1 Cytophagaceae bacterium
CATCCTGCAGCGAACGTGCATAAGAAGTTACGCAGAGAACCCGGCCACCATTCGTAATTACGTGGTCATTGTCCATTTGGGTACCGGAATGAAATATAAGGCTATCCCCATATTTTCCATCAAGTCCTGAAATGATATAACCCTTCTCATAGCTGCCCGGATATCCCCGGCTCACGGCTACCATAGTTGCCGCAGCGCGGGAATCTATTTGAATTATTTTTTCGCCGAGCTTTTTATCTGCCACTGCCTGTAGTAAATCGACGAGATCATTTTTAAGGCGTGGAATCACTACTTCGGTTTCAGGATCTCCTAAACGGCAATTGTATTCTATCACCATAGGTTCATTTCCGACTTTGATAAGGCCTATAAAAATGAACCCACGGTAGTCAATTCCATCTTCCTTCAAACCTTTTATCGTGGGATCTATAATCCGCTCCTTTACTTTGAGCATAAATTGTGGATCCGCAAATGGAACAGGACTTACTGCACCCATGCCACCTGTGTTCGGCCCCTTGTCTCCTTCTCCGATTTTCTTGTAGTCCTTTGCTTCGGGCAAGAGTATATAGTGATCACCGTCCGTAAGCACGAAAACTGACAGTTCGATGCCTTCCAGAAATTCCTCGACCACAATCCGGTGACCGGCTTCACCGAATTTGTCCTGTTGAAGCATCAGTTCGAACTCTGCCATAGCTTCAATGTGACTCTGGCAGATAATAACACCTTTACCGGCAGCGAGGCCGTCAGCCTTCAGGACCACCGGCAAGCTATGCGTTTTCACATACTCTGATCCTTCATAAAAATGATCTGCATCAAATTCTTTATAAGCAGCCGTGGGAATGCCATGTCTTATCATAAACTGTTTCGAAAAAGCCTTGCTGCCTTCCAAACGTGCAGCGGATGCATTCGGACCAATTACCGGAATCGTGCTGAGGACCCTGTCGTTTAGGAAATAATCCACGATACCTTTTACGAGTGGCTCTTCAGGTCCTACCAATACCATGTCAATCTTATTGTCCAGACATGCCTTTCCAATCGCGACAAAATCTGTAGGCTCCAACGGCAAATTCTTTCCAAAAGCTGATGTACCTGCATTTCCAGGAGCAATAAATAAAGATGTACAGGATTTACTTTGCGAAATCTTCCAGGCCAGTGCATGCTCTCTTCCTCCTCCTCCAAGTAATAAAATGTGCATGGGTTGTTTTGATTAGGCTCGAAATTCACGATTCATAGTCACAATTGAAAATAATTTTGGAAACGAGCAAATCCGTTGTGCTTTTTGATGCTTAAATTAATCTTACATTAGGCGATTCATTTATTCTTTTTATTGAAATTGAAAAACACATGAACATCGCGCTTCCTCAGAAAGGTCATCCCCGTGGATTATACGTATTATTTTTTACTGAAATGTGGGAGCGGTTCGGTTACTACCTGATGGTAGGTATTCTCTATCTCTTCCTGCATGATACGGTCGCCAATGGAGGTCGGGGCATGGATGTAAGTATGGCTGCTGATATCACCGGATCCTATATTGCACTCGTTTATCTTACCCCTTTTCTAGGGGGATTGATTGCTGACAGATACATCGGTTACCG
>JBJMLY010000119.1:0-9532 GCA_045805025.1 Cytophagaceae bacterium
GGTTTAAAATGGAACCAGACGAGTACGGCCATGGCATATCCATACGCTATTCCCGGAGTGATCAATATTTACACCATTAATCCTGCCTACAGCTGGCTTGGAGCCAATAAAGGCTGGGGATATTTCTACAATTGGGAGCTTTCAGCGGGAGTTGATTGCGGCAGGGTTCCAGTGACTGCTACGGTAGCCTGTTCATTACCTGTGGAGCTGTTAACTTTCGAAGCCTTTTCTACTTCAGGAAAAGTGCTTTTAACCTGGGAAACTGCCAGTGAAAAAAACACTTCTCATTTTATCGTGCAAAGATCCTCCGATGGAATAAATTTTGAATCGATCGGCACGGTCAAGGCGAATGGAAACAGCAATAGCCCTCTGTTATACTCTTACATTGATTACAGCCCCATGCACGGAACCTCCTACTATCGTCTGTTGCCTTACGATTCAGATGGCACATTCGGGACCGGTCCGGTAAAATCGATCACTAACAACCATACAGGAATAATCATCAATCCAAACCCGAACAGTGGAAGTTTTAATATTTCCTTTACAACCGATGCCGGAACCCGGGTAAAATTGACACTGATTAATCCCCTGGGACAAACGGTGCAGGAAGAAACACTGCAGTCATCATCAGGCGAGATCAGCAGAGATATGAATATACAGTCTCTTGCTTCGGGCATCTACTTCCTGCATATCGAAGGTGCTGACCAGAAATCGATTTCGAAAATTGTAAAAGAATAAATCATTAACATACCCCATAAAAAAAGCGAATCAAACGATTCGCTTTTTTTATTAGTACTACTTTTTGTTGATTATACGTAATTGCTCAGCATCACCGGCATTACCAGCATAAGCACATCTTCTTCCGTGTCTTTGGCAGAAGGAGTAAGTAAGCCGGCTCTGTTTGGCGCAGACAGGTTAATGTCTACTGAATCGCAATCAAGGTTATTCAGCATTTCGATCAGAAATTTAGCGTTAAAACCGATCTCGATATCTTCTCCCTCATATTCGCAGGAAAGTCTTTCGTTGGCTTCGTTGGAGAAGTCAAGATCCTCCGCGGAGATCTGAAGTTCGCTGCCCGCGATTTTAAGTCTGACCTGATGTGTGGTCTTATTGGCATAGATAGAGATACGTTTTAATGAATTCAGCAGATCCAGTCTGTCTATGGTAAGCTTATTAGGGTTATTAGCAGGAATGGCATTTTCGTAATCGGGGAAACGCTCATCGATAAGACGGCAGATCATTTTCACATTTCCGAAGCTGAAGAAAGCATTCGAAGCGTTAAATTCAAGCTGTACAGTCGTCTCATCCGCAGGCAAAGAAGCCTTTAAAAGTGTGAGGGCCTTACGCGGAATAATCAGCGTGTTACTGGTTTCCGATGCAATGTCTACCCTTCTGTATCGGATCAGTCTGTGGCCGTCTGTGGCTACAAATGTTGTATTGGAATCGCTGATGGAAACATAAACCCCTGTCATCGCCGGCTTCAGTTCGTCGTTGCTGGCGGCAAAAATGGTGCTGGCAATCGCACGGCTTAATACATGTGCCGGTACATTGATGGAATAACCATTCTTTACACCGGGTACTTTAGGGAAATCAGTTGAATTTTCACCGGAGAGCTTATATTCTCCATTGTCGGAGCTGATCTTGATGCTGTATGTATCTTCGTCAATCGTGAAGGTCACAGGCTGCTCAGGGAGATTCTTCAGGGTATCCAGGAGAATTCTGGCGGGAACTGCAATGCTGCCTTTCTGCTTAGACTCAATGCTGATCTCTGTAATCATAGAGGTCTGAAGATCTGAAGCATACACGGTTAATTTTCCATTGCTGACCTCAAAAAGGAAGTTTTCGAGGATCGGCACTACCGGATTTGTAGTGATCACGCCGTTAAGGGCGGTTAGCTGTTTTAGCAGAGCGGTTGAAGAGACAACAAATTTCATCTTATATCAATATGTCTTGTGAAATGACAATAGTACGAAATGCAAAGAAATGAAAAAATAAGGCTTTTTCAAAGGATGACAGAAAGGAAAGTAATTCACATATTCCAGTCCGTAAAAACAGTATATCTGACTAAAAATTAAAGCATTGCCACGATGAATGTGGACAACTCCAAATGCATCTCAGCGTCGTTTGAAGTAATCTCTCTTCACTAGTACCCTGTCAAACACATCCGAGCGCAGCAGAACCGGCTCCCGCTCCTTCCCCATCAGACCCAGATACGTTTTTTTGTCAGCCTTATTTTTATAAATCTCTACAATACTGCTGCGGTCTTCGCTGATATCCGTGACATAAATGACTGCCTTCGGATCTGAGCCGGCCAGAACAGCGATGACAGAATCTTTATTGCTTAAATAGCTAAGCACAGGAGAATACTGCAGGTCTTCCAGGAAACCGGCAAATTTAGACGTATCGATAGAAGCAACATCCTTGATAGAAAATCCGCCACCACCAAAGTTAATAGTAAAGCCAGCAGCCTCGTCTGCAGGATAGGTAATTCTGATCTCCTTCAGTCCCATCATACTGGCAGAGAATATACGGCGTGTTCTCCAGTCCTGCTCGCTTAAACGAAAAGGCTCTGATATATCACCGATAATGCCGGGCACATAGCTTATGTAAGGGGTCTTGTCCTCATTGGCCAGAAGATAGGTGCTGTTGGAATCATTATCGTTGGGCATCATGATGTACTTCATCACCTGCTCACCATAAAACACATTCAATTTCACTCCCTTCTGCCGCATAGCATTCACTACTTCATTTTTATATTCTTCCGCCACAGGCCTTTTTACTTCTAGTCTGTTTAATCCGGCAAGAATCGTATTGGCCCAACGCTGCCTTGCCTCGTATTTGCCGTTGATCTTCCATAATCCCTGGGAGCGCTGCAATACCTGCTCCTTCCCCATGTACTCGAAACTGATCTTATATACCAGAGCCGTATCGCGTATACTGACCGAAGTCTCCTTATCGATAGTACTTACGGAACTGCTTTTTTTCAGAGAGAAGAAAGCGGCGACAGCCAGCAGGACGAAAACGATGGAAAGGACTTTTATTTTTCTGTAGGAATCTTTCATCGGAAGCTTTCGTATTTCTTTTTACGGACATAATATCTGGCTACTCCAAAGAGAAGTACCAATAGCACAGGAAGAACAAGATTAATAACCTGCCATTGTGCGGCATCATCTCTGATCTTTACCTTATCCAGAGGTCGCAGTGCAACCTCTTTGGCTCGGATATCGATAATATCGTCTTCATCCAGCAGGTAATTAACTGAATTCATCACGAAGTCTTTGTTGCCAAAAGATTGCTGGGAAGCCCTGTCAAAGCCCATAGGCAATGTTCTCCCATTCTGATCTGTCTCGTTTTTAATGATGTCGCCATCGGAGCAGACGATAATTTTTCCAGGTTTGCCTTCCGCAATAAATTTTGCTTCCTTAACCGGAAGCGGACGATTTTTATAGGCAGAAGTAAAAGATCCTTCCAGCAGATAACATACTGGAATATTTCCCTGACGGAATTCGGCAGGATCTGGTTTTTTTCTTGCCTGCTCCAGGTCTACGGACACAGGTGCTGAATAGGCTTTACTGTATTTTGATGTCAATAACAGAGGTGTTTTCCTGATACCGACTGCTTTCACCGTATCCATTCCAGAAACAAATTTCGAATAGACGGCATCTATATTCTTTACCACAGGATGTGCCCCAAACGTATTGAGCAGAGGAAAGTATCTCCAGTTCATCATTTTAACTTCTGCCTTGTCGCCTAGTTCTCCCACACTCATTGGAATGTAGCCTGAGTTCAGATCCTGAATCAGATTCTGATTTACACGGACTCCATATTTAAAAAGCATGTCATCCAGATTATTATTGATAGCGACGGCTACATTAGGACCTTTCGCAAGGCTATCCATATCGATCTTAAGTGCATCCAGGTAAAAAAGCACTTTACCGCCGTTGACAATAAACTGATCCAGCATCAGTTTTTCGGGTTCAGAAAATTCTGTCTGGGGACGTGCAATGATCAAGCCATCGTAAATATCCAGGTTTTTAACCCGGGAAAGATTTACCCGGTATACGTCGTAAAATTTGGAAATAGACTGAGATATATCTTCCAGGTTTCTGGCGGAATATTCCCCATGTCCCTCCACAAAAGCAATTGATTTTCGTTTCTTCTGGATCAATTGCTTGATGGCACTTGTCAGCTCAAACTCGAGCCCTTCGACCGACTGGTTCAGGATTTCGGCAGACCCTGCGGCTTTGTTTCCTTTAAGAAGTAATACAGGCACTTCTTTCTTTTTGTAGGAGATCAGAGCTCCCGGAAAAATAAGCTTCTCGACATTTCCTTCCTTCCCTTTATCGTACACATTCGTGGGTTGAATGCCGCGCATGGTCACCTGGTTGATCATACGGCTGCGCATCTGCGGGTCGGTTTCGGCCATCAGGTCTATAAATTCATACTGGATTTTATCTCTTCCGTAAATCCGGAATTCATCGAGCATTTCCTTCACGGATTTTTCCAGCCTCTTGAATCCTGCCGGCATATCCCCTGTCAGAAATACTCTTACATACACGACATCATCCAGCTCTTTAAGAATATCCTTGCTGGTCTGTGATATGGTGTATCGTTTATCTTCCGTCAGGTCGAGTCTGAAAAAAAACTGAGAAGCGATGATATTGATCAGTATGACAATACCGGCCGTGAGAAAAAATTCTGTGATATGTATGCCTTTCCTGCTCATCTTACCATTTTCTGCTGCCAAGTACCAGTTTTGTCAATATCAGCATCAGAGCGCTGACGCTGATATAATAGAGCACATCCCTGGAGTCAACCAGACCCTTGCTAAGTGCTGCATAATGGTATTCAATACCCAGCTGATCCAGCATGGAGGAAATTTCACCGGGGAGCTCGAGCGTGGAGATAAATCCGAAACCAGAAAATATCAGGAAGCATAAAGTTCCTGCCAGGATAAAGGAAACGATCTGGTTCATGGTAATAGCGGAGGCGAAAATACCGATGGAGGTGAATACCGCTCCGAGCAGAATCAGTCCTATATAAGAACCGGACACCGAGGCGGAGTCAATGTTTCCAACAGGATCTCCCAGTTGGTATACCGAATAATAATAGATCAGCGTAGGAACCAACGCCATCAGCACCAGGGTAAGACTTGAAAAATATTTTCCAAAAATGATATGCCAGTCGGTCAGAGGTTTGGTGAACAGAAGCTCGATCGTACCGTCTTTTTTCTCTTCTGCAAAAGTACGCATCGTAATGGCCGGTATGAGAAACATAAACAGATAGGGAGTCATCCGGAAAAGAGTTTCCATATCCGCAAACCCGTAATATAAAATACTGTACTCCGGGAATATCCACATGAAAAGTCCGACGCCTGTCAGAAAGATAATAATGACCCCATAGGCGATCAGGGAATTGAGGAAGCTGTTTATCTCTTTCAGGTAAATGCTCAGCATATTATTGATCCTCCTTCTTTTTAGTGAGCTGCTGAAAGATGCTTTCCAGTGAGTTTTCCTCAACTTTCAAGCCAAGCAGATTCAATTTATTTTCAGAAGCAACTTTAAAAATCTCTGACCTGATATCTTTATCTTCTCTGCTCCGGATCTCATACTTACCTTGGGCGATCTCCTTAATTTCCGTAACTCCGTCAATGGCAGAGATCAGATTGGTATCGATACTCTTGTCAAATTCCACCAGAATAGTCCTGGAAGAAGAAGTGATATTCTTTAGTTCTCCTACCGAACCGTTAGCAACGATCTTTCCTTTATTGATGATAATAACCCTTTCGCACAAAGCCTGTACCTCCTGCATGATGTGTGTAGAGAATATCACCGTTTTTTCTTTACCTACCTCACGGATCAGATTTCTGATTTCCAGGATCTGGTTGGGGTCAAGCCCTGTCGTAGGCTCGTCCAGAATCAGCACCTGCGGATCGTGTATCATGGCCTGCGCCAGTCCAACGCGCTGCCTGTACCCTTTCGACAAAGCGCCGATTTTTTTATTTTGCTCTACAGTCAGTCCGCACATGCCGACCATTTCTTTGACCCGTAGTCCTTTGTTTTTTATACCATGCAGCGATGCGATGAAATGCAGGTATTCATGCACGTACATATCGAGGTATAGGGGATTATGTTCGGGAAGGTAACCGATGTTCCTGCGCACATCCATAGGCGAATCCACGACGTCGTAGCCGCAGACATGCACGGTTCCGCTGGTCGGAGGAATGTAGCAGGTGGAAATTTTCATGGTCGTAGATTTTCCGGCTCCGTTCGGTCCGAGAAAGCCCACGATCTGCCCTTTGCCTGCTTCGAAGCTTATATTATCTACGGCATTTTGAATGCCGTACGTTTTAGTAAGATTGGTAACTGATACTGACAAAGCGAACTATTCTAGATTACCTGCAAATATAATGCTTTATACTTATTTCGTTTTCCTTCCTTTGGGCATCAGAGGTCTGAACTCCAGTTCCACCGGATGGAAATTGGTCGAAGTCTCCAGTGTGTAAACGATAGCCCCGGCAATATCGTCTGCCTGCATCATATTTTCATTGGCCTGGATCTGTTCAATATGATCAAAAAAATTGGTTTGCACCGATCCGGGACCTACCGAGGTTACTTTTACGCCATAATCCCTCAGCTCTTTATACATGGACCGTGAGATTCCACGCACGGCGAATTTTGTTCCGCAATATCCGGAAAACAAGGGAGCTCCGTCAAGCCCTGCGATAGAAGCAATATTGACAATATGTCCTTCTCCTCTGGCCTTCATGGCAGGTACCACCAGCCTTGTACAGTAAAACAGGCCGTTTACATTCAGCTGAACCATTTCTTCCCATTGCTCCACCGGTATTTCTTCAATAAGGCCTGTATAGCCCAGTCCGGCGTTGTTAATGAGTATATCCACCTCGCCTAGGGTCTGTACAGTGCTTCCATATGATTGTTCCACCGATGAACGGCTTTTGACATCTGTTTCGAAAAAGTGAAAATTTTCGTGTTTCAGATCAGGGGCTGATCTGCTCCAGCCTGCAACCATGGTGCCTTTAGACAGAAGAGCCTGAGCGGTAGCAAGTCCGATACCCTTACTCACGCCTGTGATCACGGCCACTCTTTTATTCAGATTCATAAAACAGGTATTGAGTTAAAAATGTAATGACTGCCAGGGTATGGAGCAGAAACATAAAACCGATCATTTTCTCTGCGGCTTCCGGATATTCTTTCCGTAGATTTTTATTGATCACAAATACGGCAAGAAATACCATAGGCATGAAAATATAGAACATGTAACGGAGGTAACGGTAAGGATCCACATCAAAAACAAGGTATGAATACTGATCAAGCATATTGATGCAGATAAAAGCTCCTAGACTGATGCTAAAGAGCCGGTATATCTCCGGTTTATTCAGGCTTCTTCCACCTTCGGCGATCAGAAGTATTCCTCCCCCAATCCATACAATGCTTCTGAAAAGAGCAAGAGCGATTTCCTGAAAAGCCATTCGGTCGGCAGAGTTGAATGCGGGCGCGATAAACACGAGATAAATATTCATCAGGTATACGAGAAAGAAACCTGAGAACACCGCGTAATACAGGGAACGGTTCAGATTCAGCATATAGAACCCGATCAGTCCCAGCAGCAGTGTTGTGCCAAGACCCGCCAGTATGTCCAGCACCGGATTTGCCTGTTCTCCGGCCTTGCCCTGATTGCTGTAAAAAACGAAGTCGGTAATAATAAAGCAAACCAGTATGGATACCATGAGCAGACGCTCAAAAAGCTTTTTCCTTTCAGAGAGCTCTCCCGTGCCGGATCTCATTAAAGCAGGTATTTAGTGAGTAAAACTTTGGCGAGCGGATAAATCTGGAGCAGCATGACAAAGTTAAGAAGCTTTTTTTCTTCCGGGATGAAGTCGTTCCAGATGTTTTCATTCACCATGATCGTCAGAATGACGCCCAGCAATGGAAAAGGAAGGTATTCCGCATTCTCCAGGAGCAAACGCTGATTAAAGAATAACAGGTAAACCGAAGGCAGAATATTGATCAGGGCGGTGATCATCAGAAGACCGCCAAGCAGGTATATGAAGATCTCAAAATCTTTGGTCTTCATGGTATCCATAATTCCTTTATAGAATATGTGAGCGCCAAAAATAAACTGAGCCACAGCCCCTGCCATGAAAAAATAGCGGCCGTAAGGCCATGACATAAAACTGAAAATGTAGACGAGAATACCCAGAAAAAATCCGAGCATGATCAGTTTACAGAAAACATTGATTGAGTTGAAAAGATAATGTCCCAGCAGCAGAGAAAGAGCGACTGCATAGACCAGCTCAAAATTTTCGGGATAAAATTTCAGATAGCTTGCAAGCAGAATAAGCGCAATGCTGAAAAGTATAAGCCCTGTAAAAATCTTTTCCTTATGAAGGTCAGTGAACATAAAAGTTTTCCTTAAAAGTAACACCTAATGCCGATAAAACAGCAGTTATAAGGATAAAAACAATAATTTTTCTTTCATCCTCCGACAGGCTCTGCGAATTACGGGCATTGAAAAGAATATAAAAGCATGCAGCCGCAATAAAATAGCTGCTCATATGTCCCATGACGAGGTAATTCTGAGTCGCAATAAAAAAAAGAAAAATATTCTGAATCCAGAGAAGAAGACCCAGCGCGATGAGGTAACGGAAAACCTCTTTGCCTTCCATTTTTTTTCTTCTTGTGTATACCATATAGGCCGGAAATAAAAAATTACCCAGCGAACCAATAAACATGAGCGGATATCCCCTCTTCCATTCAGCCAGTTCCAAAAGGATTCCAAGTACCGCTATGAAATAATAGATCAAAACAATGCGGTATACTATTTTCTCTGTTTTAAGAAAGAATAAAGAAAGCAAGACGATTTCCAGAAGAAATACCAGGTATATAAAAGTCTTGGCCAGCTCAGGCAGGGACAGATACTCAAAAACGTACCTTAAAAAAATACAGGCAAAAATGCCTATGACCAGATAGCGCTCTGTTTTCATTTGAAAAGAAAAATAAATAGCTTAGCAATTCAGCATAAGCCAGCGATTCGATGACTTTATTAAAGTCAAAATTCATTTTAGGGGCATTTTGTTTAGCATATCCGTTTTTTTCGCCCGCACAAACGACAAAAACCGATGATCTGACACTCAATCTCAAGTATCATTACGGCTTTGTGATGCAGCATAGCGTAAATATGGCTCATCTGGCAAATCAGCGTCCTTCTTCGGTGGAACTGGAGCTGAGTAAACAAACCAGCAGAAAACAACCCTATGCCCAACTGTATAATTTCCCGCGCGTTGGCATCTCCGCCCATTATTTTTTGATGGATCCGGCCAAACCCCTGGGCAATATGCTGGGTATTTTCCCCCATATGAGCCTGGTGATTTTTCGTAACGACAGGCATGAAATGCATTTCAGAATCGGCGTGGGCCTGGGGTATACGGAAAGACGTTTTAATATTCACACGAATTACAAGGATAACCTGATCAGCTCCAGAACCAGCTTTACATTGAGCGGAAGGCTGA
>JBJMLY010000120.1:0-3553 GCA_045805025.1 Cytophagaceae bacterium
AAAACCATGAAAAGGATTTTGCCCGCACCCCTCTGGTTAAAAAAGCAGGCCTGAAAGCCTGCCTGGGTATACCCATTGTAGCCGATAAGCGTGTACTGGCCGCCATTCTTTTCTATATGTATGAACCCAGGGAAAAAGATTCGCACCTTATAGGCCTGGTATCTTCCGTGGCCGGACAACTGGGATCTCTTATCCACCGCAAAATAACAGAAGAGGAACTGCGAAAAGCGCATGAGCATCTTGAAAAACGGGTGGAGAAAAGAACGCACGAGCTTTCGGATATCAATGAAAAGCTGGAAAAAGAGGTGAGCACCCGCCGGAAAGCAGAGGAATCCCTCAGGATCAATAATACAGCCTTAAAAAAAAGCAATACGGATCTCGACAGTTTTGTATACATCGCATCCCACGATCTAAAAGTCCCTCTGATCAATATGGAAGCGCTGCTTGAAATTCTGAAAGAAGAAATCATAAATCAATCGGACGAGGTAAAGGACATCATCGGGAAATTTGAAAAATCAATTCTCCGCATGAAGAACACGCTCAACGATATTTCCGAAGTGGCGAAGATCCAGAAAAACATGGAAGCGACGGATGAGGAGCTGCTTTTCCAGGATGTGCTGACCGAGGTGACCGAAAGCATTGAAGAGATGATACGCCGTACCCGCACAACCATCCATTCCGACTTCGGCTCTTGCCCTTCGATACGGTATCCAAGAATAACGCTGAAAAGCATTCTCTATAATCTGGTGACCAATGCCATCAAATACCGGTCTCCTCTGAGAGATCCCGAAATCAAGATCTGCACACAGATTCACAACGGGCATAAGATACTCGTCGTACAGGATAACGGCCTCGGTATAGACCTGGAAAAACATCATGAAAAACTCTTCGGCATGTTCAAGCGGTTTCACGATCATGTGGAAGGCTCGGGCATCGGCCTGTATATCGTAAAAAGAATGATAGAAAATAACGGAGGAAAAATCGATGTGCAAAGCCAGCCGGGAAAAGGCACGGCTTTTACCGTAATATTCTGAATATTTAAAAAAATAGTCTATTTTTAAGATCTTCGAAGTTTTATGATGATCTACCATTCAGAGCCCGTTAAAACCTTTCAGCATAAGGGAAAGTCCATTGCGAGCTTTATGAAATCCGGCCAGGGAAATGTAGATCAGGATACGGTAAGTTCATTCGGGCACGAATGGACGGAATTCAACAGCTTTCGTGAAGATGAAGTGAGGATCGCGGGAGATCAGTATTTTGACATTGTCGATTCTGCCGTGGTTGGTAAAGAAAGTTCTGTGCTGGACATAGGCTGCGGCATGGGGCGATGGTCTTATTACATCGCAGACCGGGTAAAATTCGTGGAAGCCATAGACCCCAGTGAAGCTGTGTTTTCTGCTTCGGAGTTTACTTCTAAAAAAAACAATATCCGTGTAACACAGGCCGGAGTAGACGATATTCCTTTCGCCGACAATTCCTTCGACCTGGTATTCAGTCTGGGTGTACTACACCATGTGCCGGATACGCAGGCCGCCATTCAGCAGGCGGTGAAGAAAGTAAAAAAAGGCGGACATTTTATGGTCTATCTGTATTACTCCCTTGACAACCGGGGCTTTCTGTTCAAAGGGCTTTTCCACCTTTCCAATATTCTACGTCTCATTATTTCCAGGCTGCCCGCACGTTTAAAATCGCTCGTGTGCGATTGTCTGGCACTCATGTTATACATGCCTTTTGTTCTTTTTTCCAGGCTCATAAAAAAGATCAGCCCGGCAGGCAGCCTTTATAAAAAAATCCCGCTCTCCTATTATTCCGACAAATCCATGAAGATTATCCGCAACGATAGCCTGGACCGGTTCGGAACTCCGCTGGAGCAGCGATTCAGTAAAATTCAGATCGAAGAAATGATGAAAAAGGCGGGTCTGAGCAATATCCGGTTTTCACCCAACGAACCCTACTGGCATGCCCTCGGAAAAAAAGCTTAAGATCGCTTTTATCTGTCCCTACCAGCGCGACATCGCACCCGGACAGAGGTTCCGGTATGAACAATACCTTGATATCCTTTCTATGCTCGGCCATTCATGGCAACTTTTTCCTTTTCTCGATAAGCGCACGAACGACATCCTTTATAAAAAAGGAATGTACTTTCGGAAAATGCTGGGCGTCATCCGTGGATTCATCTCCAGAAAACTTCTTCTGTTCAGTATTTCAAAATTCGACTATGTGTTCATCTTCCGCGAAGCGACGCCTATTGGGCCTCCCTTTTTTGAATGGTTCATCGCTAAAATCCTGAGAAAAAAAATCATCTACGATTTCGACGATGCGATCTGGATACCCAATACTTCCAGGGAGAATATCCTGGTCTCCGGACTAAAATACCATCGCAAAGTGCGGTCCATCTGCCGCTGGTCGTATAAGGTCAGCTGCGGCAATCAATACCTCTGCGATTTTGCATCCGCCTACAACAAAAATGTGGTGCTCAACCCGACCACCATTGACACAAAAAATCTTCACCACAAAACCAAGGTGCAGGCCGGCGATAACCCAGTCATCGGGTGGACAGGCAGCCATTCTACACTTCGATACCTGAACACGCTGATCCCCGCACTGAAAAAGCTGGAATCGGCTTACGAGTTCACCTTCCTCGTAATCGCCGATAAAGACCCTGAGCTACCCCTTACATCTTACCGTTTTGCCAGATGGAATATTGACACGGAGCTGGAAGATCTTCTCCGTATTAACATCGGCGTTATGCCACTGGAAGAAGACCCGTGGTCGAAAGGCAAATGCGGCTTCAAAGCCCTGCAATACATGGCCCTTGGAATTCCTGCCTTGGTTTCTCCGGTGGGAGTAAATACACTGATCGTAGACGATGGCAAAAATGGTTTTATCTGCCGTACCGAACAGGACTGGTATGAAAAGATGGAATACCTGCTGAAAAACGAACAGGCCAGGACACAGCTGGGCAGAGAAGCCCGGGAAAAAGTAATAAAGCATTACTCGGTTGAATCCAATACCGTAAATTTTCTATCTTTATTCGAAATTCACTGATATATGTCCTCCCTCCACAAACTCGATCCCATTGACCGAAAGATCCTGGAAAAGCTTCAGGCGAATGCCAAGATCACCAATTCCCAGTTAGCTCAGGAGATCGGACTTTCGCCGGCTCCCACGCTGGAGCGCGTCAGGAAGCTGGAAAATATGGGGCTGATCAAAAGCTACCACGCCAGGATTGATACGGGTAAACTCGGATTGGGCGTTAGCATTTTCGTGCAGGTGTCTCTTTCGAGCCATAAAAAAAATCAGATCAAATCGTTTGTGGACAAGATCAATAAAATCCCGGAAGTAGTGGAATGCCATCATATTACCGGAGCGGGAGATTTTCTTTTAAAAGTAATCACCAAGGATATTGCAAGCTATCAGGAGCTGATCCTGGAGAAACTGGTGGATATCGAAGAGATCGGGAATATGCAGTCGATGGTGATCCTGTCGACCTTCAAGGACAATCAGGTGATGCCGCTGAGCTAGTCTTTTTTCTTCAGGTTTTTTTTCGCTT
>JBJMLY010000121.1:0-3821 GCA_045805025.1 Cytophagaceae bacterium
ATATCTTTAAGAGTATTCATAGGAAAGGAATTAAGTATAAAGAACAAAGTATTCAAATATACCTGGATTTATGAATCACTCTTTTCCGTATTTATACTTAGCAACTCATTGATTTTTAGTAATTTTTGGACTTTCGGTAACGAGTGCATCAAAAATCCCAGCTTCGGATCTTTTACTATGGAAAATCAATCTGCAAGTATTTCCGCGTACACGCCCAGTTTTTTCAGAAAACGTACCATAGAAGAAGTCTCCATTGAAACCTCAGCAAAGCGAACCCTCAGAATTCTGTCGCAGTCGTCCAGATCGAAGTTTGCTTTATAGCCGGCAAAGTTCCCATGGATCTGCTTCAGGATCTTTTTTGCCTGCTCTGGATCTTTTACATCGGTTTTGAAAACTTCTACCATCGGATTGAATCTTGATGCAGCAAGGTTATTTCTTCTCAAGTTCTTTTTTCAGATTATCAATACTGGCCTGAAGGTCGCTGCCCAGCAGTTTGTCTGTAAACAAATTCATCAGGTTCATAGGGTATTTGTTGGCTCCGCTGAAACCCCATTTTACTCTGGTCTGATTTTCGGGCAAGGGTTCGGTAGACATATACACATCGGCGACGCCCTCGAAGGGTTTGTAAAAACGGATGATAAAATCAATTCTTTCTCCCTCGCGGATGGCGGTAATCTCCTGTGCACCTTTACCGACCCTCTTGTCTTTGCTGTCCCAGGCGGTTATAAAGCCTACCGTTCCGTCAGTTCCGGTGAACTCTTTTTTTGCAGCGGGATCTGCAGTCCACCATTTATTATAATGATCCTGGTTCTTCAAAAGCTTAATGTAGTCAAACACTTTTTTCACAGGCTGCTTAATGACGGTTTCCCGGGTAATGGAATAGTGTTTTTTGATGAATAAAGCCAGGATCAGTAAGCAAGCGATGATGCTTGCTATGGATAGTAGGATGATGAGTAGAATTTTCATGTTGGAGTCTTTATAGATAAATTGTTCAGTTAATTCTTACCATGCATAGTAATTCAGTATTGCTTTTATACCATTCCACCCAGGGAAACTCAGTATCGACCCGGGGATCATCGAGAAGTGCTTTGAAAGCATTCGGTATTGCTTCCAGGTTTTTCATGAAGTCAAGAAGTGTAATCGTGAGATAGGTTCCCTGCGCGATTACAAAAGTCTCGCAGCCATATTTTTTTCCTTCTCCCCGGAAAATTTCCGCCACCGCAGCTTTATAAATAATTTCACCATTGTTGTTCTGGAAAGATATTCCGTAAAAAGGTCTTTCGCAGATCGAGGGATCCAGGCTCTCCAGTTTTTGAAAAGCTTCGATAATCCCGTTAGGAAAACTTTGGGCCGTGACGCAGAAAAGATACATGTCTTCTTTCAGACTGCATCTTTCAATCTTCATCTCTTCATAAATCTTCATGGTACAAAAATAGGGTTCCGGAGCGGATTTGAAGGGGTGCAAAAACGGCAAAGCAAAGGGTTGATTGCGACAGGAAGGATTTTTATCTTTACCGGGTAAATTACTCCCGATGAAACACATATCTGTTCTTGTACCTCGCGGCGCCGCTTCAGTGAGCTGTATTGAAGGATCGTTCAAGCTGTTCTCGACTGTCAATGATTTTCTGGCCGGACAGGGAAAGCAGCCGCTTTTCAACGTGCAGATGGTGGGTCTCTCGAAGGAGGCTCAGACCTATGACTCTGTCTTCAAAGTTATTCCCGATCTCACAATTGAAGAACGCTTTAAAACCGACCTGATTATTATCCCGGCGGTGAACGGTGAATGGGATAAGGTCATTGAGTTGAATAAAGATTTTTTTCCATGGATCAGCAAACAGCATAGCCAGGGAGCAGAAGTAGCCAGTCTTTGTGTGGGTGCTTTTCTGCTGGCCTCGACAGGTTTGCTTAATGGAAAGAAATGTGCTACGCACTGGATTGCCCAGAATGATTTCAGAAAAATGTTCCCCGAAGTGAATCTTGTTTCGGAAAAAATTATCACCGATGAACAGGGTGTTTATTCCAGCGGCGGGGCAAGCTCTTTCTACAACCTGCTTCTCTATATTATAGAAAAATATACAGACCGCGAAATGGCGGTTCTTTTCTCCAAATATTTCGAGATCGAGATCGACCGTTACAATCAGTCGGCTTTCATCATGTTCACCGGACAGAGGCATCACCAGGACGAATCTGTGAAAAAGGCGCAGGAATTCATTGAAAATAATTTTCAGGATAAAACAACGATCGATCAGCTGGCGGATATGCTCGCACTCGGAAGACGAAGCCTGGAACGCCGCTTTAAAAAAGCCACCAACAATACGGTCGTAGAATATATTCAGCGGGTGAAGATCGAAGCAGCGAAGAAGAGCTTTGAGACCAGCCGTAAGAACATCAATGAAGTGATGTATGATGTAGGCTATTCCGATACCAAGGCTTTCAGAACTACCTTTAAAAAGATCACCGGACTTTCACCTGTGGAGTACAGGAATAAATATAATAAAGAGGCTGCCGCTTAGTTGCTTTTTATTTTAAGTTGAAATTCCACTCGTTTCTATTGCTGTCAGCATTCGGAAATGTTTTTCATGCTTGAAAACAGGCTTGAGGCTCACCTTAAATTTTTTTTGCCACCGAATTCATTTTAACGCCTTGCAGGCAATCATGTTCAGTATCTGCCTCCTGATGGGGCCGGGCAATTGCCTGAAATTCACCTTTTCTCATAACAGGTAACCTTTTGGTTTCACACGTATTTTTAGCCTTTTTTTATTTATCGGCGGGAATAATACCTAGTTTTTTTTGTTTCGTAAATTATTGGGAGTAAAATACTTAGCATAGGCTGAAGTACGCGAAGGCATTGAGTGTCATAACTTTTAGGGAAATACGCAGGTTGATAAGACAGGGTACTATGTTGGATTAATTAATTTTTGGGTATGACTAAATCGTTACGATCACTTATATTTCTTTTTTGCTTTTTTTACTGCATAGCAGCGAATTCTCAGCAATTTTCGATAGCGGACTGGCGGGATAATAAAAAAGCAGCCGTAAATATTACATTCGACGATGGCTGCGGACAGCAATTCAGCAGTGCAGGAAATCCCGCGGCATGGGGCGCATGGAATCCCCACGGAGCCTGGGGCTTGCTCGATTCTCTTAAAATGAGAGGTACGTTTTATGTTATTACCGATATCCCGTCTTCCTGTAATAGTTTTGACTGGAGAACGGTGGCTTCGCAGGTCGACCTGGCCGGTCATGAAGTAGCCGGACATACCGTTCACCATCCTTATCTGACAACGTTGGATTCCGCCTCGCTGGATTATGAGTTAAAAGGATCGAGAGATTCCATTAATAAATACGTTACTAGGCAGAAGTGCTTAACGATGGCTTATCCCTATGGAGATGGTGGGCTGTATAGGCCGACATGTAATAATGCTCAGGATAGTCTTAAAAACAAGCAGGAGAAATTTGTGCGGAAGATTACCAGGATGTATTATATCTCCGGAAGAGCTGCGGGGGTAGGACCGGCAAATTACGACACGTATCAGACAGCTAATAACAAGACTTATTTTCCAGAATATGATTACCAGGTGGAAAGCATGCCCATCTATGATACCACTAAAATAACGGAATTTACAAGTGCTATAGATAATGCTATTCAGAACTCCGGCTTGAACACGACAGCGTCCGGAGCGAACACGGATGCGTTCATTGCAAAATTGAACGGAACAGGTTCAACCATCACCTACTCGGCGTATTTGGGTGGCACGGTAGATGAAGTCGGTACGTCCATCGCGGTCAACAAGACCTGTACGGCCAATTGCGAAGCTTAC
>JBJMLY010000122.1:0-7161 GCA_045805025.1 Cytophagaceae bacterium
GATCAACTGCAGAATCGGAGGGACCGCTTACAATCAGCGAAATGTTATTTCCGGTAACGGAAGATTATTTGTATACGGAGTTAGCGATGGAAGCGGAGTTAAAGTGTTGGGCGGTTCGACCGGTCTCGTCTTTAAAGGAAATTTTGTAGGTCTTGAGAAGAATGGTATCACCGCCCTTCCCAATGCTGAAATGGGTTTGTCCATTGAAGGCGCCAGCAACAATGCAGTGATCGGTGGAACGACGCCGCAGGAGAGAAATGTGGTTTCTTCCCACGGCTATCATGGCATTCAGTTCCGCGACAGCGATAATGCCGATATTTCCGGTAATTATATAGGTACGGATTCAACCGGTATGGTCAGCCTCGGAAACAACGCATCCGGCATTATTCTGATCTTTGCGACCAATGTTAAGATCGGTAAGGCTGTGGCCGGAGCGGGTAACCTGATCTCCAATAATCACGAAATGGGTATCCATATTATAGGAGGAAATACGATGACCATCTATAACAACCTGATCGGCGTGGCTTCTGATGGCACGACGGCCATGGGCAATTTCGACGGTGGTATCAGAGTATTCGGAGTAGGGGGCGGTGTATGGAACGGCAGAGCTGTCGTGATCGGCGGACTGGCAGCGCTGCAGGCCAATACGATCGCATATTCTACCGGCGGAAATGGTTCGACCGCTTTCGGGGATGGTTACGGTGTTGGTATTATTCATAATGATTATGGCAGATTTAACCCCATTATCGGAAATAAAATTTACTGCAATGCGGGCAAGGGAATCGAGCTTGGTGCAGGAAGCACTTTTGTGGGAAATCCCTCGATCGGAGCTTCGACACAGGCAGGCAATACAGGAAAATCGGCACCGGTAATCAGCGTGCGTTCTACCACGGCAGTTTCAGGAACAGCGACCGCCGGAGATGTAATTCATGTCTACAAGAATACCGCCATTGGAGCAGGATGTGGCTGCGAAGGAGAAATTTACCTGGGCACAACCACAGCAACGGCAGGAGGGACATGGGCCTTTACATTTGCCGCGGCTCTCTCACCCGGAGAAGTGCCTTACGTAACGGTTACGGCAACCGATGCTTCCAACAATACGTCGGAATTCAACTGTAATGTTTCCGTTCTTCCCATTCAGCTAATCTCTTTCACTGTAAGCGCTGCGGATGATAATAGCGCCCTGGCCTTATGGGAGACAGCCAATGAGCAGAACAACAGTTATTTCCTGCTGGAAAGAAGCGAAGACGGAATTAACTTCAGTTCGGCAGGAAGGATTTCCGGCAACGGAACTACTTCCTCGGTCAATCTTTATTCGTTCTCCGATAACACGCATCCTTCAGGTATTCTTTACTACAGGCTCAAGCAGGTCGACCTGGACGGTAACTACACGTACTCTCCGGTTAAAAGTGTGTACTTCAGAGATCAGAAATCAATTGCCATAGGCCCGAACCCGGCGGATCATTTCCTTAACCTTGAATTTTTCGGATACACTGAAAAAGACCGGATCAAAGTGACCATCATTTCTTCACTCGGCGAAACCGTTGCTTCTTATGACCATGAACTGAACGGAAGTCTTATCAGCTTTGATATTTCAGCACTGGCGCCTGCGGTTTATTATGTGACTGTTTCCACAGACGAGACCCGTATCAACAGAAAGCTAATTGTAGAATAGAAAATTAAGTTGTGAATGATTGGAGAGTTCCTCATATGTCGGGGAACTCTTTTTTTATGGTTATATTTTTTGGATTGCACTATGGTAGGAGTTTATGAATTTTCCTTAACTTTAAGTGATGAGCTCTGCTAAGAACATTCTTTTTCTTTGCCTCTTTCTTCTTCTGAGTTTACAGGGCTTTGCGGTAGATACTCTGCTGATCCGTCCCAGCAGTCAGGAGTATTATATCAAAGGAAGCTACCTGGAAATACTCGAAGATCCTCATAAAGACCTTTCAATCCGGGATGTTGTTTCTCCTCTCACATCGAGTAAATTCTTTGTTTACAGGGAACCGGATAAATATCCTTTTATTGTCAATACGGGTTCTGCCTACTGGATCCGGTTTAAAATTAAAGCCGATTCCATCAGCGGCAGACGTTGGGTTCTGGAAAATCTGGATCCTCACATAGACCAGTTTGAGCTGTACAAGCCGTCGGGTAAAAATTATTTTAAAAAGGAAGAGGCAGGTTACGCCCTTCCTTTCGGAATCAGAAATTATCCCCACAAGAATTTTATATTCGATCTGGATGTGGATACCACCGTTCAGACCTACTACATCCGGGTTGCCTCCCGGAATCACAACCCATTCATCCTGAAGGTAAGAAGTTCTGGTTTCTTTACTTTTTATGCATTAAATGAATATTATTTGCTGGGAATGTTCTATGGCATCATGGCGATCATGGCCATTTATAATTTTCTTCTCTTTCTTTCCTTCCGGGATAATGTCTACATCTATTACGTCATATACGTGCTCTGCTGCGCGCTCATCTCGCTGGCGGAAGATGGTCTGGGCTTTCAGTATATATGGCCCGATCATCCCGATATAGGACGATGGATCAGTATGTTGCAGCCTCTGATCCTCATGATCACCTTCAGCATTTATTCCAAGAAATTCCTCGAGCTAAGGCAAAACCTGCCAAAGCTTAACCGTTTTCTGGATATCATCATCGTGGCCTGCGTCGTCCTTTTTATTCTGGATATTTTTCTGCTGCACATGCATTGGGATTTTCCACTCTACTTTATTCCTTTCCTGATTATTTATATCGCTTCCATTATTTGTCTGCGTAAAGGATTCCGTTCCGCACGCTATTATCTGCTGGGTTATTCTTTTATGCTATTCAGCATTATCCTGCTGATATTCCGCATGAGCGGTGTGATTCACTGGGACGATATATTTACGGTTTATTCCTTCAACATCGGACTTGTTTTTGAGATTGTTATCCTTTCCATCGCGCTGAGTGACCGCATCAAAATCATCCGGTCTGAAAAGGAAAATGCCGACAAGCAGATCATCGAGCAGCTCATTGAGAATGAAAAGCTGAAAGATGTGGCCAACAAGAGACTGGAAGAAAAAGTGGCCGAAAGAACAGTTCAGCTCAAAGAAAAGAACGATGAGCTAGAAGAGGCTTACCAACAGCTAAGCATGCAGTCGGAGGAGATTCAGAGAATGAACCTTCTTTTGAACGAAGACAATACCAAGCTGGAAAAGAATGTCAAAGAGCTTTCCAAAGCGCGGGTTATGCTGAAGGAAGTTGATTTTACGGAATTTGGAAAAATATTTCCAGATAAGGAATCCTGCCTTAAATACCTGTCTGAGCTGAAATGGAAGAACGGTTATACATGTAAAAAGTGCGGGAATACGAAATCATGTCAGGGTAAGGAAGTATTTTCAAGGCGCTGCACCAAATGCCGCTATGACGAATCCGCGACATCCTACACCATTTTTCACAGGCTGAAATTCCCGATTACCAAGGCCTTTTATATGGTCTTCCTTGTTTATTCCAATAAAGGGAAGATCACCTCTTTTGAACTTTCTCAGATACTTTCTTTGAGGCAGAGCACCTGCTGGACCTTCAGCAAGAAAGTGGTGGAAGCCATGAAAGAAAAGAAAAAGCAGGGTGCCGACTACGAGCACGCGGACGGCTGGGCTCTTCTGGTGCTTGATCACGATCAGCAGGACGAATAATTCCTCCGCCAAATCTTCTCTAATCTCCTTATGGGCCTCATTTAGTAAAGAGAGTTCAGGCCTTCCATCATCTCCCTTTATTCTGTTTCTCCCATCCGTCTTTTTAATCCTTTTGCGAACTTTTTTTGCGTCAAAAATGTATGAAAAGGAGCAGTCAGATTTTAATGCCTGGTTCTTTTTTCCGGCATATCTGATTCATAATCAAGAAATAAAATTACGGGGAGGAATCCAAATGAGGCAAATTAAAATTACCAATTCAATTACCAACAGAGACAGTACCTCTGTAGAAAAGTATTTCAATGAAGTATCGAGGCAGCCGCTTTTAACGCCCGACGAAGAGGCGGAGCTTGCCCGACGCATTAAGCTGGGAGATCAGGGAGCACTTGATAAAATGATCAGAGCCAATCTGCGCTTCGTAGTATCCGTTGCCAAGCAATATCAATATACACGCCTTCCTTTTAATGATCTGATCAATGAAGGAAACCTGGGTCTGATCAAAGCTGCCCGGATGTTCGATGAAACCAAAGGTTTTAAATTCATTTCATATGCCGTATGGTGGATCCGTCAGTCCATTATGGATGCCCTGAACCAGAATTCCAGAATTGTACGCATTCCTCATAGCAGGATTACCGAGCTCTCAAAAATCAGCCAGGCTTCTGCCGCCATGGAGCAGAAGCTTCAGCGGGATGCTACGACTTCAGAAATCGCGGCTTATCTGGGGCTGGATGAAGAAAGTATTAAAGGTTCGGAAACCGCCAATATACGTCAGTCTTCTCTGGATGCGCCTTTTGACGACGACGAGAATTCTCTGGTTAACGTGATCAGAGATCCCAACGATGTGCCGGCCGATCATATGGTTAACAGCAACAGCTCCCTGAAAACAGAACTGGAACGTATACTGATATGCCTTAATGAGCGTGAAAAGAAAATGATCATACGTTACTACGGTATAGGATGCGAATACAATACTCCCCTGGAGGACATTGCCACAGAAATGGGAATTACCCGGGAAAGAGCAAGGCAGATCAAAGAGCAGGCTCTTAAAAAGCTCCGCACCCAAAGCAGCATGAAACTCTTGCAATCATACCTTTGTTAGGGAGGTATAAGAAACTTTAATAATTATTATTATGAACGGCTTGGGATGTGTGTTGGTGGTGGATGATGACCCCGTGAGTAATTACATCACGGAAAAGGTGGTAAAGAGCAACGATGGCTCAACGCTGGTTACCAGTACTACCGATGGCCTCCGGGCGCTGGATTATATCCGGTATCAATGTTCTGAAGACGAAGATTCCAGCTGCCCTGATCTTATCATATTGGATATCAATATGCCTAAATTGGGAGGCGTCGGTTTTTTGAAAAAGTTTAACGCCCTGAATATAAAAAAGCATGCGGCTATTCTTATTCTTACCAATGTGATGCCTTCTGAAGAGATATTAGAGCAGTTGAAAGAGCATCATGTAGTTGGGGTCGAGCTGAAGCCATTCAGTACCGATAAATTACAGAAAATAGTGCAGGAGATTACAGTAGACAGCTGAATCAAAACGCTGCATGTATTCTCAGGGAAAAAACATGTACCGGGCCCCGGTCTTTATTATAAGCGGGATTGACAATATACTGGTATCCCGGCGTAATCCAGAAGTGACGATCGTGAATGTGGAAATTATAAAAAAATTCCCAGATCAGTTCATTCGCATAATTTAAATGGCCGTCTCCGATCATAAACCCGTGTCCGCCGGCTTTCAGATAGTCCCGGTGTGCCGGAGAGATTCCATTGACTGCCAGCGCAAATCCTGCTACATCTTCCTTTCTTTTCCATCCATTGCCATTTAATGATAAACCAATGCTTACCGATCTGTCGATCTCGGTGAAGGCCCAGGTTTCGTTTCTCCCATCGTTCCAGCTGGCCCGCGCAAACAATCCGGCATAGTCGTTCAGTTCCTGCTGAAGATTAATGCCCAGGCCATACTTGGTTCTTCCTTTCATTCGCGTAGCGGTTATATCCGGTTTTGCGGTATCCGCCAGCAGCACGGCTTGCCGGTAATTGCCCATCCTGGCTTGCGTAAAGAATCCCAATATCCTGAATGTTCCAGGTCTGCCGAATAGCTGGTAGCTCTTTTCCAGTTCCATGGTTTCGGAACGTGCATCCGAAATTCTTTTGTCGAATTTATTTCCATTGGCTGTTGCGGGCACCATCACGCTTGAGATCCTCAAAGCCCATTGAGGACGCACGAACTCGGTGACTACCCCGATGGTATAGCCCCGTGTATTGGCGGGATAATCCCAGGCTCCATGGCTCATAAAAGCCCAGTTCATGAACTGCGTACGGGGATCGTGGCTGTATTGGTTGTTATCAAAGAAATCGGCTATACTGAATTTACCGGCAGAGACCCGGATATAGGATCTTGGTAGCTTGCCGGGAAGCTGATTTAAATCGTCTTCAACACTTTCTTGTTCCCGGGAGCAGGAGATAACCTGGCTGATGTATAACCTGGCCAGATAAATCTGAGGCGCGGGATTGCCAATCCGGAATGTTTCTCCGTTTGGGAATCCTGCTACACCTCTTGCCTGGCTGAAGCCCGATCCACCCGCAATTTCGGGGTTAAAATAAGCTTCTGCGCCTTTCCAGAGTTTTGCTCCAAAAAAGATGGTAGAGGTGAAGGAAGATTGGGATTCCGAAGGTGACTGTAAGCTGAACGTATCAGAATAAGGAGCTTTAAATGCTGGGTGGTATTGGGGAATAATGGTTTGCTGAAAATGGATATTCCATTTTGCCGATGAATCCGTGACTGTTTGTCCGAAGACTGCAGGTATAGTGGAAATAACCATAGCGATCCCCAATAATGATTTTAAGAACAACCTGATCATTTCATTTGTATTAGTATATGATGTGCTTATTATCACGTAAATTTGATTAATATCCGGGAATTTATTTTAAAAAAATCAGAGCTAATTGAAAAATACAGAAAAGCAGGATTTAGCGGGCGGATTCCGGAAAGGAATAAGAACCACACTTTTCGGTATGGGGGTGAATTTTATTCTTGCCCTGTTAAAACTGGCGGCCGGATGGTTTGGAAATTCCTATGCCCTGATTGCCGATGGTTTCGAATCGGCCGGTGATATGCTCAACTCAATGGTAGTATGGATGGGACTTAAAGTCGCTTCCAAGGAAAGAGACGAAGACCATCCTTACGGACACGGAAAGGCGGAGCCGCTGGCTACCATGGCCGTAAGTCTTGCCCTTATTGCCGCCTCCATTATCATTGCGGTGGAAAGCATTAGCAACATCCGTCACCCGCATCCTTTGCCTGCTCCGTTTACGCTGGGTGTATTGTTATTTGTTATTTTGCTGAAGGAATTGATGTTCCGGTATGCGATGAAAGTCGGCAAAAAGATCGGCAGCAACGCTGTGAAGGCGGATGCCTGGCACCATCGCAGCGATATGCTCACCTCCCTGGCAGCTTTTATAGGCATCAGCATC